>JALGTS010000236.1 GCA_029821255.1 Candidatus Zipacnadia bacterium | reverse complement strand
GATTAGGGGCTACGCCGTAGAATATTGCCACCGTGGGCGAGTAGCTCAGTTGGGAGAGCGCCTCCCTCGCACGGAGGAGGTCGAGGGTTCGAATCCCTTCTCGTCCACCACTATTTCCCGGCGTCTCGCTCTTCTCCCCTTCTTCATTGCTTGCAGCATGGCTTGGCCTATATCAGTCTCGGCCAGTAAAGCCCTCTTCGGCGATGGTACGCAGGATCTGGCCGAAATAGATGCGGTGGAAATCCCCGCCGGCGTAGAACTGGTCAATGATTTCAGGAGCAAAGTTCTCCGGGACCACATCGGTGTGCTGGACCACCTTGCACTCGTAGACCAGCTCGCACTCATCAATGTAAGGAGAGGTGATGGTCTGGGACTGCCCGACGGTCAAGCCGCATTCGGCAAACTTGTCATGGTCGCGGCCCGATACGCTGCCGCAAAAGTTGACCGCCTCAGCCATACCAGGAGCAGGAACGTTGACGGTAAAGTCACCGGTGGCCTCTATGCACTCGTAGGTGTAGCGGGAGTGACGAACCAGAACGATGAACATCGGACGGCTCCAGACGATGCCGATGCTGGCCCAGCCGATAGCCATCGTATTGGGTTTCCCCTCAGGGTCCAGCGAGGTTAGTAGCAGCCCATCGGGCAGGCGGTCGGTAGTTTCATTAAGGTATTCATCCCAGGCGACTTCAATCTTAGGCATAAGTAACCCTCCTGATGTGTAGTAGTTTGCTGACTACTGGGCACATTGTAATTTATCTTGTGCCAGTAGTCCACTACCATGCCCGTTTGTGCTCTATGGTGCCATCAGCCCGGACGATGATTAACTCTTTGACCTCGGTACGTGTGCGGCGCACGCGATCCGGCTCAAAAGGGTCCGGTTCATACTCGGTTTCCTGCCGATAAGGAATGACAGCAATGATGGGGTTTGCGACCGGCGCAGCTTCCTGCGAACCACTGGCTGCTGCAGGGCTGGCGGCCGAGTTGTCGCTGTTCTCCGCCTGCGCATACCAGATGCTGATTCCACCAATTAAGACCACCAAAACGACTATCGTGGCAAGTAGCCCTTTGTGTGCAAACATTTGTAAGCCTCCTCTGTCGTGAGTATAGTCAAGCAGACGACAATTCTACCTTATATGACATATAGCAGCAGCGATTGTTCCATAATGACGGGAAGGAAACAACAGCCCGGGCAGCGAAGAGAGCCGCTGTTGATTAGTGAAGCACAAACGAGTGAGGCCAGGTGAGATTCTTAAAGATATTCGGGATTGCTTTTGTCACCGGCTTATCTGGGTCAATGATGCCCGGACCGATGTTAGCACTGGTTATTGGCCAGACCTCCGCCAAAGGCTTTATGGCTGTCATAGCGATTGTACTGGGCCATGCGCTGCTGGAGATAGTGATAGTGGTGCTGCTGATGAGCGGCCTGCGGGCGGTGCTGCTGCGTCACCGGGTCCGGGGGCTGATTGGACTGGTCGGCGGTGCGGTCTTGATCTGGATGGGGGTAGATATGGTGCAGCAGGCCTCAACGCTGTCACTGGATCTCAACAGCGGTGGTCCGGCAGTAATGAGTTGGGGCAGCCTGATTGTCGGCGGGGCGGCAGTATGCGCCATAAATCCTTACTTCTTGGGGTGGTGGGCGACCATCGGGGCTGGTGGTTTGGCCCACGTCGCTCCGCGCAGCAACGGTGAGTATCTGACCTTCTTCGTGGCCCACGAACTTGCTGACCTATCCTGGTACGGGCTGGTCGGGCTGATCATCGTCACCAGCCGGCATATCCTGCGCGGGGCCGTCTACCAGACTCTGGTCTTCGCCTGCGGGGTGGTCATTCTGGTGCTGGCCGCGTGGTTTGTCTATACCGGACTTAGATTCTCACTGAAGCTGAAGAAGCCCGAAGCAATTGATGAGCGCGAGCAGGCCCCACCTACTGCATAGAAGAGTGGGAAAGTGCGCTTTGCCCATCTCCACTGTGGATCGGATCCGAGGCTTGCTCCCGATTATGAAGCCGGCAGCGCCCGCCACCAGCAGGACAACGCAACCGCTACCAGGAAGAAAAAGCCCACCATTACCTTGAAATAGGCAAATATCTGCGCGAAATACGCAGGTACCTCGTGCAGGGGCACTCCCCAGGCGAAAGCCAGGTAGTCGGGATAGAACCTCATCCCTGCCTCTCGGGCAATTAGCCCCAGTAGCATCAGCGCCACTCCGACCAATAAAGCCGTCCAGACGCCGTGCGCGGCTCCGGCGATTACTGTGCGTAGTGGAATTCGTTGCTGATTTGCCATCGGTCAGCCTCCTATCTTTATCAGTTTATTACAGCCAGGCGGCAGCGTTAATAGCACCGCGTCATAATATTCTTGCCCCAGCCCATTGCAGCATTGGCACATCACGCTTCCCACCACATCTCAATAGTGCCCTAAGGGAGCTGTCGCCGATATGGCTGGACTATTCAAGAAATTGCGGACCTTGCTGAGCCATCAGTTTGACGACATTACGTTCGTCACCGGCCGGGCAGAGAATGTAGACAGCTTCCAGCGGCTCGGCCTGTGAGGTGTTGACAAGCTGGTGAGGTATGCCCGGTGGGCCGTGGATCACGTCGCCGGGCTTTATCGGCCCGCGCTCATGCCCCACAACTGCTTCACCAGTACCAGCAATGATGACCCAGAACTCATCGGTGACCTCGTGCTCGTGGCTGGTGGCAGCGGTTTGCGGCGGAACATGCACGAAGCCAAAGGCCAGGTCAGGAATGTCATCTTCGTCGGGGCGATACAGCAAGCTAAGGAAACGGCGGCCTGCGCCCTTCGTCCAGACGCCCGGCAACTCACGACCATTGCGGATGTTCATAGAGATGTTACTCCTCCCATCAGCGAAGGTAGCTTAGGCCTCTTCCCAGGTACGGCGGACGAACTCGGCGGC
>JALGTS010000235.1 GCA_029821255.1 Candidatus Zipacnadia bacterium | reverse complement strand
CTCACGAACGTAGCGGCGGAACTGTTCTTCATTGATACCGTAGATGTGGCGCAGCTTTTGTTTCTCGCGTAACTGCTTGCTGTAATCACTGACACGATACCGGCGAGCGCCATGGCCTCGGTGCCCCGGGGGGTAACTTTTGCGTTCCATAGCACACTTAGGACTAAAGCAGCGCTGCCCTTTAAGAAACAACTTCTGGCCTGCGCGACGACATAGTCTGCAAACAGGACCATGTTTCTGGCTCATTAACGACTTTCACCTCCAAATGGAAACCTACCAATTAACAGTCAAGCAACTCTCGCTCTCTGAAGTTCCCCCCATAACACAGTTGCAAAGGTCTACACACGACGCCGTTTTTTAGGCCGACATCCGTTGTGGGGGACGGGGGTAACATCTTTTATTTCACCGATTTCAATACCCGCGGCCTGAAGTGCACGAATGGCCGTCTCCCGACCTGAACCCGGGCCCTTGGTGAATACATCTACCTTGGACATACCGAACTCCTTGGCCCGGCGGGCAACGTTTTCCGCGGCCAATTGTGCCGCAAAGCTGGTGCCCTTTTTGGTCCCAGTGAAGCCAATCGTGCCACCGCTAGCCCAACAGAGGGTATTACCCTCGGGGTCGGTTATGGTCACAATGGTATTGTTATATGTTGACTTAATACACGCCCGTCCGTAAGGCACCCGTTTGGTGACCTTGCGGCGGCGTTGTGATTGATTACCTCGCATTGCTCTGGCCTCCGTTAGTGGCCCAACCGCCGGGCCACAGTAGAGCTGAGATTACTTGGGTCCCGGTGGCCTTTTGCGGCCGGCCACAGTCTTTTTACGCCCCTTGCGAGTGCGGGCGTTGGTCTTAGTCCGCTGTCCGCGAACGGGTAGACCCCGTCGGTGACGGATACCTCGGTACGAACCTATTCCAATTAGCCGCTGGATATTGGCATGTACCTCTCGGCGCTTCTCACCTTCGATCGTGTACTCACGCTCAATGATCTCCCGCAGTCGCGCCGCGTCTTCTTCGGTAATTTCGTGCATGCGCATACCAGCGTCGATTCCTGCCTTTTTTACGATAGCTTCAGCACTAGTCCGCCCAATGCCATAGATATAGGTCAAGGCAATATGCACTGGTTTGTCTCGGGGCAAGTCAACTCCCGCGATTCTTGGCACTGTCCGTTCCTCCCTGAATTATCCCTGGCGCTGTTTGTGACGGGGATTGGAGCAAATTACGTAAACCCTTCCCCGTCGGCGCACAATTTTGCATCTGTCACAACGCTTTTTTACTGAAGCGCGAACTTTCACAGCAATGTCCTCCTGACGATAGACAACTACCCCTCAACCTACCCTGCCTGTGCTGAGCAAGTAACACTGATAAGATCAAGTCACTTGTGCAGCCAGGTGATACGTGCTCGCGTGACGTCATATGGCGACAACTCCACAGTAACCTTATCGCCCGGCAATATACGAATATAATTGCTGCGCATCTTACCGGACAGATGGGCAAGTACCTCATGCCCGTTCTCCAGTTCTACTTTGAACTGGGCATTAGGCAGCTTATCCATCACCCGTCCTATCACCCGAATTTTTTTGTCACGTTCGCCGGTATTCTGAGACATCCGATAGTGGCCTAGCTCCCTGTGCCAGAGTTAAGATTAACGGTTCATCATCGGTCACAACCACGGTATGTTCAAAATGTGCCGACAGCTCCCCGTCGGCTGTGCGCACCGTCCAACCATCTTCATCCACCTGCACCTGTGCTGTGCCCACATTGACCATCGGCTCAATGGCCAAAACCATACCGGGCTCCAATACCAACTCGTAGTCTGTAAATTCTCCAGCACTGTAAAAATTCGGAATCTGGGGCGGCTCGTGCATCTGCTGGCCGATCCCATGTCCCGTCAACTGCCGAACCACACTATAGCCACGACTCTCTACATACTCCTGGATGGCCTTAGAGATCTGCTTCAGTCTATTGCCAGCCAGAGCTTGCGCTATACCTACCATCAACGCACCTTGCGTAGTGTCAAGCAGCCTATGATGCTTATCCGGCTGGCCAACGATGGTAGTAAAGGCGGCATCGCCGTGGTAGCCATCGTAGTAAGCACCCAGATCTACGCCCACTATTTGCCCTGCTTCCAGCGGGGTGTCATCGGGAATTCCGTGAACCACTACATCATTGACCTGAATGCAAGTGGCCGCAGGGTAGCCCCGATACCCCTTGAATGACGGAAGTGCCCCTCGCTCACGGATATGATCTTCAGCCAGCTTGTCAAGTTCCAATGTGGTCACGCCCGGCGCGATCTGTGCGCGCACCAACTCCAGTGTCTCACCAACAATCTGTCCAGCAACTTTTAGCTTCTCCAGCTCATCCTTTGAGCGCCGCGCCACATACTGCTCGCGTGTCCTTGGAGCCATTGTCAAGCGCACGACCTTCCCTGCGCTATCCCTACCAGCTCCGCACTACCCTGCTGTTGGCCCTGTTAAGCATCAATGGTGACCAGTTGTCCGCGCTGCTGATAGTATTCAATCAGCGGCGCAGAGTCTTGCTTATAAACCTTCAGCCGATTACGAATCGCTTCCGGCTGGTCGTCGCTACGGCGATAAAGCTCTCCTCCGCAGTGCGGGCACTTATCCCCGATGTCCAGTCCGTCACGGTGGACATTGTATATCGCCCCGCAGTCCGGACACATTAGCCGTCCACTTAACCGCCGCACCACCTCCGCATCGCTGACTGCCAGATTGATCACCAACGGCTGCTCTCGGCCTATCTTCTCAAGCATCTGACTAAGTGCTGCTGCCTGAACCGTCGTGCGCGGAAAGCCATCAAGCAAAAAGTGCTCCTCGCAGCCAAGCTGCTCCATCCGCTCGCCAACCAGTTCAATGACCAGCTCATCGGGCACCAGTTCGCCTGCATCCATATAGCCCCGCGCCT
>JALGTS010000234.1 GCA_029821255.1 Candidatus Zipacnadia bacterium | reverse complement strand
GACCGATCCGGTGGTGCTGGCCGGGAAGGTCGACGGCGTGCTGCTGGTGATCGAGCCGGGCAAGACCCAGCTCCCCGCAGCCGAGGGGGCCGTGGAAGCGCTGCGCCGCGCCGGCGCCAATGTGATCGGTGTGGTCTTCAACAACGTGCCGCTCGGGCGGGCCGGCTACTATGGCACATACCGGTATCAGTACACGTATTCGTATGAGGAGGAGGATTAGCTGTCAGTTATCAGTTATCAGTTGTCAGTTGTCAGTTGTCAGGTATCAGGCGCAGGGGGACGGTTCTGGGGTCGGAGGGTTAATTCTTGAACGCTGACAGTTGGGAGCTACGATCGAGCCGGCCACGGCGGGTCTTGCTGATGGGCGAGCCCAGGGCGCTGGAATCGGCCCGGCGGGTTCTGGCCACGGCGGGTCTTGCTGATGGGCGAGCCCAGGGCGCTGGAATCGGCCCGGCGGGTTCTGGCCCAGCGGCCCGCTCTTTCGATTGCAGGGGAGATCCCCCTCAACGGCTTGGGTGATGCCGGGCCAGAGTTCGCCGAAGGCATTCGCGCGCTGCGCCCGGATGAGGTCATTCTTCTGGTCAGCGCCGATGGACGGTTTCACCCGGTGCTGGTGGAGGTCTTGCGAACGCCCGTTCCCGTGCGGCTTCTTCCTCCGGCGGCCATCCCCTCCGCCGGTCGCATGGGCCGCTGGGGCCGGTGGCAGAAGCGCCTGCTCGATCTGGCGCTCGGCCTCCCGCTGACGCTGCTCACTCTTCCGCTGATGCTGCTGATCGGGCTGGCCATCGCCGTGAGCAGCGGGTGGCCGGTGCTCTTCCGGCAGTGGAGGGTGGGTGAAGGCGGGCGCCTGTTCGGCATGTATAAGTTCCGCACGATGCATGCCCGCGCCGGCGATCCGCTCGGCATGGAGGCCAAGCGCCCGGATGATCCGCGCGTCACGCCGATTGGGCGCTGGCTGCGGCGGATGAGCCTGGATGAGCTGCCGCAATTGCTCAACGTGCTGCTGGGGCAGATGAGCCTGGTGGGGCCGCGGCCGGAATTGCCGGGCGTGGTGCTCGGCTATCAGGGCGAGCAGTGGCTGCGCCTGACGGTCCCGCAGGGGCTGACCGGCCTGTGGCAAGTGAAGAAACGGCCGCATCCGATGCATGCGCATACCGACCTCGACCTGGAGTACATCCGTGAGTGGTCGCTGGCTCTGGATTTGAAGATTCTCTTGCAGACGCCGTGGGCGGTGCTGCGCGGCGAGGGGGCCTATTAGAGCGGGGCCAGGGGCTCATAGGGAACGGGTTACAGGCTGCAGGTTGCAGCTGTCAGGGATCGGCTCTCAGCTACAGCTAATAGCCAACAGTTAACAGCTAGTAGCTGCCTATTCATGCGCATCATGGCCGAAAGGCCTGATCATGCGCAGGTGCTCGAACTTCTCCTGCTGGCCGCCGCTGGCCCTGCGGCGCGGGTGCCGCGGCCGAGCGCCCAGCCGGTCAGACTCCAGACCCAGGCCATGAGCGTCAGGTTCTGCATCAGCGGCAGGGTCAGGAAGGACAGCGCCAGCCCGGGCAGCAGGCAGGCCATGGCGCCGGCCAATAGTCGCCGCTCTGGATCGGGGCTGCTCCCCCAAATCCGCCAGAGGTCGAGCCAGAGCAAGCCGGCCCAGAGGAGCCAGGCCATCAGGCCCCAAAGGCCCATATCCAAGGCGATCTGGAGCAGCGAGCTCTCCACATGGTAGGCGTAGGTCTTGGGGAAGAAGAGACCCACTCGGGGGCCGGCCAGGCCCATGCCGACGCCCGCCGGGTGCTGGAGCAAGAAGCGCAGCGCCTCCTGCTTATCCTGGACGTGGAACTGGCCGCTGAAGGAGTTCAGGCTGGCGAAGATGCGGCCCGCCATCCCGGATAGCGCCAGAACGGCTGCCAGGCCGGCGGCCAAGGCCATTGCCGCGGCGAGGAGCAGGCGGTTGGAGAACATCGCCCGGATCCTGGCGCGCAGCGCCGGGCGCTGGGCCAGGCTGGCCAAGAAGACCAGGACGGCCACGGAGAGTGTGAGCAGGCCGCTGCGGGAGTAGGTGTAGACCAGGGCCGCTGAAAGCAGCGGCAGCGAGGCGGCCGCCAGCCTCCGCCCCCGGCCTTCGAACGTGACCGCCATGCCCGCCGCCAGGACGAGGAACACCGCCTCCATCTCCCCCAGCACGTTGGGGCCGGCCAGCGTGGCGCTGGGCCGGAAGCGCAGGCGCCCAAGGGCCCAGACGGTTGGGATCCAGCCCTCCTCACGGACGTAGCCCCAGGTCTCGTAGGCCTCTTGGGGCCAGGCCAGCGCCTGCCAGATCCCCAAGGCGGCGATGGCCGACATCAGGATCAGGCCGAATTGGAGGGCGCGGCGCAGGGCGGGGCGCGGAGGGGCGAAGGTGCGGGCCAGGTAGAGCAGCAGCACCGGCTCGAAGAGATTGCGCAAGGCGGCCACGGCTGCCAGCCGGTCTGGCGAGAAGAGCGCATGGACCACCGCGATGGCATACAGAACCAGCAATGCCACCTCCGGAGCGCGCAGGCCGGGGCGGGAGCCGGGCTCCCGGTACCACACCGCCAGCATACGGCAAGCCAGCCCTGCAAGCAGGGCCTCCTTCCAGAGCGAGGCGAAGCGCACGAGGACGTCGGGCGCTGCCAGCATATGGTCCAGGATGCGGATGAATTGCTCCTGGAACAGCAAGCCCGCCAGGAGGCCCAGCAGCCACAGGTGCCCGCGGCGGGCCGAGCCTGCGTACGCGCCGGCGGCCAGCAGCAGCAGCGCCAAAGCCAGTCCGGCGAGTGGAAGGGAGGCGGTCATCATTCCTGCCCTTCCTGGGGTTCTCTGAACGTTAACTCAAGCTCCTGGTCGACCCAGAGGCGGCCTTCCCAGACCAGCACCCCGGGTTCGGCCGGCTTCCAGCCCCCGCCGCCGGCGAGGCTGCCCGCGGGCAGCCGGACCTCCACCCGCAGGGGCGTTCCCAGCGTACCGGCTTGCTTGGCGACCCGCAGCCGGTATACGCATAGGCCCTCGGCGGTTGTGGACAGGACCGAAGCCGGCAGGCGATAGTGGGCCGTGATCTGTATCTGCTCGCCCGGCGGAAGCACGAACAGGCCCGACAGCATGCTCGTGCCGGCCTCCCCTGACTGCATCTGCAAGCTCCCATCCTCGGGTTCACCGCTGAGCAGCCACTCGGCCGGCACAGGCGGCGCATGCGCGGAGATAGGCTCTGCGGCCGCCGGCAGGTAGACCCGCAGGTAATCCCAGTAGCAGCGCTCCATGAGCGACTTGTATACCGCCTGCTCAACGTACGCAGCATGCCGGCAATCGGCTGAGCCCTGG
>JALGTS010000233.1 GCA_029821255.1 Candidatus Zipacnadia bacterium | reverse complement strand
TCCCTGTTGGGGCACTGGTTAAAGAAAGGGAAGCGCCCCGCCGAAGCCGTGTGACCGCCAGTCTTCGAACCCAATAGACAGGTGGGTGCCCTCTTGCCAGCTTTGCGTTCTCCCGAAGGGACATCACGCCACCGGCAAAGCCCAGGCTCCCGCTGCTTGGGTGTTGGCCCGAGACTATTTGGCCATCACGCACAACGCAGGGCGACTTATGCTTATTATAGCATAATAGCCCCGCCCAGACAAGGCTCACCCCTTGCTCGTGCAGCAACTGCCGTGGTGTTTCTGACAGAGCTGTGACTCGTCTATTGACCCACTCTGTACGCTTGGGATAGTTGTGGGTTGTATGGTGCACTGCGGCTGGGGCAGTTGGAGCGCGGGCATAGTTGGCAGCTTTGGAACTTGACTTCGGTGGGAAAGATAATTCCGGACACTGATTTTTGGGGAATCATAAGGCAACTGTCGGTCAGTCGTACGCCCGCAAGCTCCTCAACATTTCCCAGCAGTTCAAAGAGCTTGGACTGCTCGGTTATCGGCCAGTCTTCCAGGGAGCCGGGATTCATCTGGGAGGTCTGCCCCAAAGCGAACTTGCCGGTGAGATGTTCCTGCAAGTGAATGGTGGCTGCGCTAAGGGAGGCTTGCTTGATGATATCCAGGCAGTAGGTGACAATCATGTCTTGACTGGTTGGCTTGATTTCCTCCAGCTCCACACCGCACGTAGCCATATAGGGGAAGACACGCTCGACCGAATCCAGATTGACGCGCAGAACACGACTGGCAAACACGGTTTTTCCAATGGTCACAGTAGCTTCGGTCTTCTCGCCAACGTACGCGACGTCGTAGCATGCCTTGGGACGCGCTACTTCTCGGGCAGCTTCAACCAGCTCGCCCACCTCGGTGACTGTCTCCGGGTCTGCCTCGGTCAGATGGGCGCGGCGCAGCATTTCTTCAGTAGTGATTGGAAAGGGAATATTGTCGAGAATCTCCATGTTCTGGTCCTGGATTTTGATGTCTACCAGATGATATAGGGGAGATGAGTAGGACTATAGTGAAGGCCAGTGGCCTTGCCGCAGGATCATGCCGGCCATGAGACTATTAAGAGTGATAATTGGAAGAGTGAAGCGCTTGCGGCACAGCTTCGCTGCAGCACTATGACAACCTCCTATCCGCCCCAAGCTGAGATATTGAGCTCACCCAGCGACTTGATATATTCTATAGAGGCCAACAAGTCCGCGTGGTAGTCGCTAATGTCCTCTGATTGTGTGGCTCCGTGGAATGTCTCCACCTCAAAGCTGAACGGGCCGTAGAAATTCGCAGCATGAAGAATATTGAAGACCGTTGGGAAATCAACCTCGCCCCTGCCCAGAGGGGGCAGGATGTGCTCGCGGCTTGTTTCGCCCCGAAGGATGTCCTTCAGATGGACGTGAAATACGTACGGGGCAACGGCTTCAAGCTCGTTGGCAGCCTCGGCAGCACTGAGGGTCTCATTGTAGAACAGGATATTAGCGGTGTCAAAGTTAATACCGACGTTCTCTCGGTTTACCTCCTGCATAGTTCTGAGTGCCTCCGCTGCGTTAGCCATAATGCCGCCGTGAATCTCCAGGGCTATCCTGATATCTCTCTCGGCCGCGTAGTCACCCACTTCGCGGAGCAGCGCATAAAGAAAGGCGCGGGCTTCCTTCTCCGCCAGGGAGCCAGCAGCTTCCAAGATGCCACTGGGCCTAACCAGAGCCTCGTGGTGACATCCCAGCACGATGATTTCAGCTCCGAGAGTCCGCGCAAAATCTATACGCCGCTTGACGATCTCTGCTCCTCCTGGGTAGCCGATGTAACCGAATACATCAAGACTCTCAACTTTGAAGCCGCCGCTATCCAGAAGCTGCTTGAGGTCGGGGAGGCTATACCGCCACTCACCCCCCAAGGGTGCGTCTACCATAAGCTCGGGGATCAGCGAGTTGGGCCTAATCTGCTCTGCGGGCAGTTCTACCATTCGTAGGGGCGTGTTCTTAATCTGTGTCAGGCACTCGGCGATATCAAACTTTCCCCACGTGTAGCAGTTCATACTGACTGAGAAGCTGTTTTTCATCGGTATAACCTCTCATACGGGCGATATAGAGTATACACTGAGATTGTTGCAGGGTCCACCTCGGTCAGATGGGCGCGGCGCAGTAGATCGTCAGAGTCAACTTCCAAGGAGATTTCGTCGAGAATTGTCATGGAAAGGGTTGAGCTTTTTGCTCTGCACGTTATCTGTTAAGTGCCCTGCTCTCGCAGACGCAACAGGACGTCCAGGACCTGTAGCCTTGCCTCGTCACAGGCGTCACGGTCGCCCTGCTGGGTAGCAGCAATAACTTTGTCGGGGAGCGTGGCAAGTAGTTGTTTTGCCTTAGCCAGTGTGGCCCCAACGTGCCCATCAGCCTCCAGTTGGTTCACTCGGTCCTGCAACATGCATAGATACTCGTAATCCTGAATGCCTTCAATTATTGCCAGCCAGTGCTTGCCGTCGGTGACGGAGTGTGAATCAATATATACTGGCGAATAGATTGGCCGGGTGGCTCCCAGTTGGTTCCAGGAGTTGCCTATCCCACCTCCATCGCCATAGGCCCAAAAGGCGGTACCCGCTGCCTGTGCTTTCCAGCACTCCCACTGTTGGGTTCGGTAGTAGGTGAGGGCATCATTGACAGGGGGGCCGCCGCCGCAGGAGTAGAACCACAATTGGTGCCCGCCTCGGCGCAGATTTTCGTAGAAGCTGGCCATTGGTGCGCCCCCCCGACGATAACGATCAAGTGGAGGGCAGAGAATATCGCAGAGCTGGAACATCTCCTGGACTTCGGCCTTCTGCGGTGCCGAATGGCAGGGGTCCTCGAATATGAGTAGCTCGGGTGCGCCAGCCTTGATGGCCTCGGTCCAGGTTAGGATGAGACGGTCTTGTTCCGCACGACTTGGCTCGTCTACCAACAA
>JALGTS010000232.1 GCA_029821255.1 Candidatus Zipacnadia bacterium | reverse complement strand
TATGTTGGGCGAGGAGCTGCTGAGCGTGACCGAGCCGGAGTTCTGGGAGATCACCGACCGGGGCGTGAACTTCGATTACCTTGACCCCGCCCTGCGTCCCCCCCTCCGCGAATTGCTCAAGCAGTTGCCGCCGTCCGGCTGACCAGCCGCCGTGTATTCTCAATATACTGGCGCGGCGGGAAGATGTATTGCAGCGTCTGAGCTAAGAAAAAGACTATGCATAGGAGGCAATCAGAATGAGTCTCAATCAATGGCTGATGCTATTAACAATCCTTGTTTCGTGGACAGGCGCCTACTTCGGTGGAAAGTGGTCTGGGGTGCGCGCCGCTGAAGTGAAAATAAAGGCTGAGCAAGAAAGGCAAGAGCTCTTGCTGAAGCAATCGCTGCATAAGGGGGTATTGGAGGCCCTGGTTTTGGTGTATTCGGAGGGCTCCGGGGCAATGTTTCTTCTGGAGGCGGAAAAAGGGTTCATCCATGGCACTGACTCTGTGGTTGAGGCCCTTGCAGATAGCAGGATAAAGCTCTTTGATTTCTTAAAAGCCAAGGGAAACGCTGATAATGCTGAAGAAGCTGAAAGAGATTGGGAAAATGCTAGGGTCAAACTGCTTCACACGCTGAGGAAGGGATTGCGGTCGGACACTGAGCTGGACGAGAACTGGCTGAAGAAAAACTGGCCGGCGCTTGGTGCTGACCTCGCTGAAGTGGAGAAAGTCCTATCACTAAGGTAACAATAGGTTGGCGGTGCTATATTGCACCGCAGAAACGCACAGGAGGCCCGTAGACGCGACGAAGTAACCAGACCTGAGCCTTAGGCATGGAGAAGCCGGGCTTCTTGCGCGGAAAACCCGGAGGCAAATTGCCGGTTAGTGAGCACGGGGCCCACCACCAACCGAGGGAGGGTAGAAAGATGAAGGCAGTTATCACAGCGCTGCTCGGAGTTCTGGCTGTGCCATTTGTGGTGCTGAACCTGCTTGGGGGAATTGCGGCGGGCATATGGCTTGCCATCTTGGGTGAATGGGGAGCTATTGGCTACGGTATATTGGCATCATTTGTTGCAGTGTACGCCCTAAGCATCGCTCTGCTACCCCAGGCCATTTTCGCCATGCCTGCAGCTTATTTGGGTATGAAAGGGCGCAGGGTACTCATGTACTTATGTGCTTTGCCCGCCAATATATACGGCACTCTGGTGATTACTATTTGGTGTGTTGCAGTACTCTATTTTTTCACAGCACAGGTTGACTCTACCTCGCTCATACCTCTTTTGATCTGGTCCTACAGTGTTGCCATGACTCCATTGGTAACGATGGCGAAGCCGGACTTGTATGCAGGGGACGACGCTCTTCCTTCCGCGTCATTACCCGTCACATTCCTTTCAGAAATTGGCTACATTGTGATGATTTGCATGATACTCTTCACGGAGGCCGGGATCGGAGAGGCCGGTCTAGTCTTTGTGGCAATTCTCCTTGTCGGTATGTGGTTCTTGCATTGGAGGCCTTTTCTTATTGATAAGATGGAGCCCGAGGACAATTCACGCAACGGCAAGCGACAAAAGTTGAGGGAGATACTTGGCTCAGCGCTAGGACTTGTTGGGACCTGCGTAGTTGCAGTGCTTATGATCTACGGAGGCATCTTGGGCTATGTTGCGCTGCAGCAGCATCGGGAACAGGCGCGTATGTCAGCGTTTCGTAAGGACTACGCTGAGGTTATGACGGAGAGGTTGGAGGATTACCCAGACAACGTTGAGATCTATCTTAGCCGCGGCAGCGCGTATGCTCTCGATGGCGATTATGGATCTGCCGTTAATGATTTCACCAAAGCGATAACCTTGCAGCCGAATAACCCAGAGCCTTATATATTGCGCTGCCGAGCTTACCGCAAACTAGGAAAGCACGAAGAGACAATCCCAGACTGCAACAAGGTTCTCGAGGTAGCCCCGGAGTATGCCGCGCTTGCCTACTATCATCGCGGGTTGACCTACGCCATACTCAATCAGCTCGATCAAGCCCTCGAGGATCTCACAAAAGCACTGGCTGCTGAATGGCCACCGCCGGATACTCAGGCACAACCAGATGATTTTAGCGTCCGAACGTACGAAGGCCGTGATGAGTTGATGTACCAGTTGTACCTTGGGCGAGGCGTGATCTATCTTCGGCAAGAGAAGTGGGAGCACGCCCGCAGTGACTTGGAGGAAGCGCGGAAACTTGCCGTTGAGGGTAACACGCGAGGCAGTCCTTGGAGCCATGAGGCGCTTCGCGCAGCGACTGAGGCACTGAAGATGCTTGAGCTTGAGCAACAAAAGGGCGAGGAGTAGCCCAGGCCAGACCTTGAGCTGACCGGCAAGCAGGCGGCTGGTAGGCACCCCCGCACCTTTATGAGGGAGGAACTGACCATGAGCAAGCAGTGGTCTTGGCTGACAATTGGAATGGTACTACTGGCGGGATGTGGGGTTGAAACAGAGAGCGAGCGGAAGCAGGTCGCGAGTCAAATTGTATCTGAGACGATCTCGGCATCAGACCTTTACCGGGCGTACAAAGAAAATGAGGTAGCCGCGGATGAGAGATTTGCTGGCAAATTAATCATCGTCACAGGCGTGGTTGACAGCGTCGGCAAAGACATTTCTGATAGGCCTTACGTGGATCTGCGTACCGAGAGGCTCGGCTTCCTGCCGCCTCTGTATCTCTCGTCTGTGCAGTGTGAGTTCGCGGCTACGAACGTCGGGCAATTGAGTCAGCTACGGCCGGGCCAAAAAGTGAAGATCTGGGGCAGTGTGGACTGGTACAGTCAGCTAGTTTGGACCGTGTTTGTGAGGGGATATGCGCTTGAACCTTGACCTGACCATCAAGCCGGCGGGCGAGGTGCGACAATTACGCAGTTGGAGGCAGCGCAATGAAACGTATTCTCACGGGCGCTCTGGTCATCCTTCTATTCCTGCTGATCAGCGCAGCCATTATATGCGCCA
>JALGTS010000231.1 GCA_029821255.1 Candidatus Zipacnadia bacterium | reverse complement strand
AATCGGTAGTTTTATGTTCGGCCTGGACGGTGATGAACCTGACGTCTTTGAGCGCACCGCCGACTTTGCCGAGGAGGCCCAGATTGACATCGCTCAGTTCTCTATTCTCACACCGCTACCCGGCACCAAGCTGTACGAACAACTGCGGCGCGAAGGCAGAATATTTGACGATGACTGGAGCAACTACGACGGTACCCGCGCCACCTTTATACCCCGGGGAATGAGCAAAGAAAGACTGGAGGCGGGCCTACACTGGATCTATGAGCGGTTTTATTCGTGGCGCAGTATCTTCAAGCGCACCGCCCGCCGCCTCCAACCACTGATATGGACCGCCAACGCCATTTATCACCGCCGCGTCGGCAAGTGGCTGTCTGAGATACGCCAGCAGCTATCTACCAATGAATGATCAAGCGCAAGACTCGGTAAGCCACCCCAACCCACATCCCCATAGTGGCTGGACGGTTCCACAGTGGTTGTTGGGCCTACTCTTGGTAGCGGTTGGCGTGGGGTTAAGGTTACCATTGCCGCAACTGCGACCAATGTGGGCAGATGAGGCCTACTCGCTGGCGGTAGCTCGCCACTCTCTAGCTGAGATCTGGCAGATTGCGTTCACAGTTGACGCCCATCCCCCTGGCTACTACGCCTTACTCCACCTGTGGACGAGAGTCTTTGGTGATTCGCTGCTCTCCATCCGAACACTGTCGGACCTTGTAGTTCTTGTCGGCATCATAATCGCGTTTTTGGCTCTACGCCGACTGATTGATGCAAAGACCGCCTGGGTCACTGCTCTCCTGATGACAATCAGCCCCTTTGTTTGCCGCCTAGATGAGGCGCGCAATTACTGTACGATGTTTCTATTCGGCGCGTTGGCTCTGCTGGTGCTGTCATATGCCTACCATCGCCGTAATTGGACAGCCTGGTTGTGGGCAGCGTTGGTGGTGATCGGTAGTCTGTACTGCAGCTATAATGGCTTGCAGGTGGGTTTGGGCTTGGGACTGGCCCTGCTGTGGCTCTTCCGTAGCGAACGTAAGCACTTGGTAGTGGGATTGTTGGTTTTTGTGGCACTGATTGCCGTAGCATCCCCGCCAGTGGTGAGTGGGATCCGGTCCGCTCAGGTCTGGGCACAGTATCGCTACCATAGCGGTCCTTGGCTACATCTCATTCAGTGGGGAATTCGCCGAGCAGTACGCAACGGTGCTGGTGTAGTAGTTGGCTTTCACCATCATGTGTGGATGGAACTGGCTGCACTCGCTGCTCTCATAGCGACGTTCACAGTAATTATGGGAATAGCGCGGCGCGGTAACCAAATCAATAACCGAAACATCTTGACGTATGCCCTGCTTCTGACAACTGTCGCCCTGCCAGGATGGTTAGTCTGGTCAGGAGCGAGCATAGCGAACCGGACACTATTAATGACGAGTGCTTACTATACCGTGCTCGTCCCGGCGCTTTACGCAGTAGTTGCCTTGGCCCTCTCCCATGGATATAAGACAAGAGGCTGGTGGATAGCGACCGGAGGCATAGTAGTAGCGATGGCAGCCGGTCATGGGCTGCGTTACCACAACGTTACCCATCAAGTTGACTGGTCACAGATAATGAGCTTTGTTGATGAGCGGCAGCAACCCGGCGACGTGATCGCAGTCCTGCCTCCCTACGTTCAGCTCCAAGCCGAACGTCACCACAAAGGTCCCGCCGCCGTAACCGGGGTGCCCGGCGACTTTGACGTCACTCGCCACCGTGCACTATCGCCGGAGATTACTCTCACTCCAACGAAGCTTTCTCACTTTGTCAGACGAGTCAGCAACTTCAAGCGAGTATGGCTCATCGAGACACGGATATCACGGTATGATCCACAGCGAACGGCATACAATGCTCTCCGGAAATTCGGCCAAGAGATTAAGTTAGGCTTGACTGAACCCCCAGGCAACTTGGCAGGATATATTACACTATTTAAAATGCCCGATGCTGCCGCAACTAATAAACCAAGCCGCAACAGAATGTGATCATGCACACACATACGGTAAAGATCAAGTCGGGCGAGCAGCTTCAGATCGTCCGCGTGGCCGCTCCCGACGCACAGTGGAAAGAACCGATAATTGAGGCTCTACAGCACAAAGGCGAGCCATGGGTGAGCATCATCCGAATGACGCTGGAACAGTCTCTGGAAGGCGTGCAGTGCTACTACTATCTGGGCTTGCTGGACGAGGAGATCGTCGGCAATATTACCACCACCGAGGCCACCGAAGTAGGCGTCGGCATTCTTGGCCACGTTTTTACCAGTCCCTCCCACCGCCGCAAGGGTATTTGCACGGCGCTGATGAGCGCAGTTACCCGCGATTTCATCACCCGGGGCGGTGGAGCAATGACGCTGGGTACCCGCTACAACAGCCCCGCCTATCATATCTATCATCGCTTTGGCTTCCACGGTGTCGGCACATCAGGGCGGATGACCTGGGAGGCCCAACCGAACTTTTTGGAACAGTATTTCTCTGTGGGACCAACCGCGGTCCGGGATATCACTTGGCCAGACTGGGCTATGCTCAATCTATTGTACAATATAGAAGCAGGCGGCTTCCTGCGCGGCGTCTATTTCACACACTACGGCCCCTCCTCCTACGAGGGTTCTTTTCCGCAACTGTTCAACCTCATAGAGCAGAATGAAGATGCCCAGGCCAAGGTCCTGGCTAAGCCAGATGGCGAGGTTGTTGGCCATATGCTGCTGCTGCCTGACCCGCGCTGGCACAATGATGTCTGGCTGCTCGACCTCTTTGTGCATCCTGACTTCTATCCCGCCGCCGGGGAGCTGCTGGCTGCGATGGAGCTGCCACCGGGTCTGAAGGTCCAGGCTTATGCCGACAGCCAATGTCCCCAGAAGATCCAGCTTCTGGAGGCGGCTGGCTTCCATCAGGAGACGGTCCTGCACAACCAGATCGTCAATACCGAGGGAGAATACCTTGACGTCCAC
>JALGTS010000230.1 GCA_029821255.1 Candidatus Zipacnadia bacterium | reverse complement strand
ACTGCGAGATGATAAGCCTGGATGTTATGAGACGCAAGGCTGCAGCCTGTACTGAATATGTAGCAAAGACTGAATAGAAGAGTGGTTAGCCGACGGAACGGAATAGTTGTGTTGCTGTCTGATCCAACAAGTGGGAGATACTATTGGGAAAGAACACCCAGCCAAGCGAGGGTCGTACAATGAATGAGCTTGAGGTTCTGGGCATAATTCCTGCCAGAGGGGGTTCGAAGTCGATACCAGGCAAGAACCTTGTTCCCCTGGCGGGTAAGCCCCTGATAACCTGGACGATTCAGTTCGCAAAACAAGCTCAGTTGCTAAGTCGCCTGGTCGTGTCAACAGATGATGCCCAGATTGCCGAGATCGCTCAGCAAGCCGGTGCTGAGATCGTTGAACGCCCGGCGGAACTTGCCACTGACGATGCGCACACCGAGCCGGTGCTCTTGCATGTTTTGGACTATCTGGAAGAGACAGAAGGGTACGTACCAGATGCAGTAGCTCTGCTGCAGTGCACCTCGCCGATGCGCGGCAGTGAGATTATTGATGCAGGCATCCGGAAGCTCGCCGAGACCGGCTGTGATGCGGTATTGACTGTTCAGCCTATTCAACATTGGGACAAGATGGGTATGATTGGTGAAGCAGATGTGTGGCTACCCGACTATGAGTATGGCAAGCGAAAGTTTACCGAGGAGGTGGAAGACAAATACTCCGAGAATGGCGCGTTATACGTCACTCGCACCACCGCTCTACGTCGCTACCAAAACAGGCTGGGCGGGGATGTCCGGGCAATCGTCATGGACCCGGTCCGGTCGTTGGATATTGATCTACCCGAAGACTTAGAGCTTGCCCGCCAGCTCTTTCCGGTCATCGCTCCACCACAGCAGCCTATCTAAGGAGACGCTATGTATGAGTAGCACCGTGCCATATATTCAAATAGGTAATCGTCGAGTAGGCCCCGGCGAGCCCACCTATATTATCGCGGAGGCAGGCATCAATCACAACGGCAATCCGGAAACTGCTAGGGAGCTTATTGCGGTTGCCGCAAAGGCTGGAGCTGATGCCATCAAATTTCAGAAACGTGATCTGCGATGCCAGTACGCTCCGGAGTTGTTCAGCGATCTGGTAAATGCTGACAAAGAGCTTCAATATCTGATACCATTTTTGGAGGAGGCAGAGCTGCCGGACCACGTCTTCTGCGACCTGGCTGAGGAAGCCCGTCAACAAGGTCTGGAATTTCTGTGCACTCCGTGGGACGAGGCCAGTGTGGATTTTCTGGAAACCTTGGATATGCCAGCCTACAAGATATCGTCGCCTGATCTGACCAATCTTTTCCTGCTGGAGCGTGTAGCCGCCACCGGCAAGCCTTTGATTGTCTCAACGGGTATGTCACGCTGGGAAGAGATTGTTACTACGGTGCAGTTTTTGAAAGATAGAGGAGTTCAGTTTGCTTTGTTGCATTGTCAATCAACTTATCCAGCCGCATTTCGTGATATCCACTTGCGGGCGATGGAGCGCCTCCGGCAATTTAATGTGCCGGTAGGATACTCTGGTCATGAACGTGGCATTGCGGTCTCCACTGTGGCAGTCGCGCTGGGAGCTTGCATCATTGAACGACACATTACGCTTGATCGGACCATGAGGGGGCCCGATCATGCAGCCAGCCTTGAACCTCAGGGTATCGCTAAGCAGGTCCGGGATATCCGGCTAATAGAGCAGGCTTTGGGAAAGCGTGAACGGCCGCTGGCACGAGGGGAAATCATAAACCGACATGCGTTGCGCAAAAGCTTAGCGGCTGCTGTGGATATTCCTGCCGGTACTATAATTACCAAGGAGATGCTTACCACGCTGGGGCCGGGTAGCGGTGTTAATCCTCAGCGATATCCACAACTGATTGGGCGGCCCGCTCAGCGCAACCTCCGACAGGGTGAGCAGCTACGAGAATGGGACATCACTGGGATTGCACCTGACCAGGTTGTTGCACAGTTCCCGGGTCGCTGGGGACTGGTCGTCCGCTACCGAGACGCCGAGCAGTTTGCGCGTTGGGGGCCGGATCTGCTTGAGTTCCATCTTACCGATCGTGACTTGGATGCCCAGCCAACAGAGTTACCCGAATTCGAAACAGAGCTTGCCGTCCATGCTCCGGAATATTACCACGGCGAATTGCTTAACCTGTGCAGTTCAGATGAGACAGTTCGTCAAGCAGGACTAAGCTTAGTGGCTAAGACATGCGAGGTTGTACGGCAACTTGTTCAATACTTTCCCAATCAGACAGAACCAGTAAAAGTGATCGTTCATGCAGGGGGTATGAGCTACGAAGAGCCGTTGGGAGACAACTCTGCACTAATTGCGAACTTAGCCAGGGCAATGGAAATACTGCGCGGCGAAGAAGGCGTTGAATTGCTGCTGGAGAACCTACCGCCGTTTCCCTGGTACTTTGGCGGCCAGTGGTATGGGAACGTCTTCATGTATCCTGTAGAGATCGCCGATTTCTGCCAGACTCACGGTGGTCGGATATGTTTCGACCTTTCCCATGCTTCCCTATGGTGCAATTATACCGGCGCTGACATTATCGACTTTATAAAGACCGTGAAGCCGTGGATTGCCCATCTACATATTGCTGATAGCAGCGGGATTGATGGCGAAGCACTCCAAATTGGCATCGGCGAGACCGATTTTAGTGCGGTAATGGCCGAATTGGCTGATGTTGACGCTGTCATTATCCCAGAGATATGGTTGGGCCATCAGAGGGACGGTGAGCCATTCCTGATTGCTCTTCAACGACTATCTGAGTTCGTTTGTTGACCGAGCCAAACGTATTGCTGGCCGGGTCAGGTGCATACTTGTTCAGAGCCCCACCTCATAGCACCAACGCAGAAACGGGCAAGTTCTTATGGAGCCGCAAGCCGAGACCCGCCTGATCGCCGCAGATTTTCGTTATCCAGTCCAAGCAGATGAGCATAATGTCTTAGCC
>JALGTS010000229.1 GCA_029821255.1 Candidatus Zipacnadia bacterium | reverse complement strand
ACAATATTGTTGCGCTCCTCCCCTGCACCGACTTGCACACAAGTCTTACCCCAGAAATGTTTCATCCACAAATCAGCAGCCGCCTCGGCTAACCGGTTACTTAGCATTTGCTGGGCCCGAGGGTATAGCTCTGTAAGGTCGGTGCCACCGTCGTTGACCATTCGGTGTAGTTCTTCTTTGAGCTGGGGACGCAGCCGCGTCTGGTAGAGCCAATCGTCTACCAGGCTTAAGAACAGCAACTGCACGTGGGCGCGTTCGGTGTTGATCAGGGAGTTAAGCAGTTGCAAGTAGCGCATTGGAGCAAAGCGGGTAAACAGATGAGCCAGGTCAAAAGCCCCTTTGTCCTGACGAGCGATAAGGCGTAAGGTAGCGTGGGCCAACGCTGAACCAATAGAGTTAGCCGCAGTATTCCAGCCGGAGAAGGCCAGCAACTCCACCAGCTCCAGCTTGCTGTCCAGCAGAGCATTGACCAGCTCGTCGTCTGCCCCGTTGGGGGTGGCGACATCACAGATGGCTACTCCTCGTGTAGTGGCTACCTGCGCGACATCCGCCAATGCCTTGCGAATCAACGCCTCGCGGTCCTCATTATCTGACTCTTTGGGGGGATTGACTAACAAGATCAGATTGGCTTCTTCGGTCTGCTGGGCCAGGCGTCCGCCCACCATCGCCACTTGCGCAGCCACTGTTTCGCTGATGCTTCGGTCCTCGTAGGGGGCGATGCGCTCACTGGCGGCGGGATTGATCCACCAAACTTTAATCACCGGCTGCTTTTGCATATGCCAGTGGACAAAACGGGCGAACAGAGTCATGCCAACTTCGTCGGTGCCCGGGCAGATCATAGCTCTGTCGCCTACATTCAGTTCCTTGATGCGATCTTGCAGCCGAGTTTGTTCAACTTTGTGCAGTCCTGCCTGACCAGCATCATCCTGGGACAGCACAAGGAAATCTATCCGCTCATTCGCTAACTCCTCGGTAGCGCGAAGGTTGATCTGGTGGTTGCGCTCGCGCAGTTGGTGGTAGCGTCGCAAGATAGCGGCAGGTATAGCAGCGGCGAGCTCTGCTAAATATTGGTTTTCTGCGTCGCTTCTGCCAGCTTCCGCTGCCAGTCGTGAGTACTCTCGTAGCTCCTGGTAGTAGTCATCCAGGTCGCCAATCCAACTACCACCTGCAGCTTCCCGCAGAATTACACTGCTGGCGTAGATAGGTATACCCGGGGCTTGCTTTTTAAGATGGGCAAGTATTCTCAGACGTGCGGTAGCCTCTTCCAGCGACAAGTGGAAGCTGCGTGAGGCTATCAAGCCCCCGTAGACCAGCATATCCAGGCTCAGAATCAGACAGTCGGCCGCATGGGGCCCGTCAACCTGCGCGATCAACCAGTCGGCCAACTCTTCAGGTCGTCCAGGCGTTCGGTAGCGCCCCAGGAGAACGGCCGGTGGGGTTATCAGCTCATAGTCCACCATCTGCGCAAGTAGATGGGGCCGACTTGCATTCACTGGGCGGTCGTCGAGCGGGACATAGATCACGCGATGGAGCCGATGTCTGAGTGTCACGGTACTGTTTACCTCCTAATCTCATCGCCAAGCCAGCCCTGGCTATGTCAGTGCCTCTGCGAACTGGCGAGTGACCTGTGCGATTGTTGCTGGTTCATTGCCGGTTACTACCGCGCCAATGATTATCCCGCGAACTCCGCAGCTTATCAGCATAGACAATTCGTCAGGTGTGATACGGCGCTGGGTCGGTACCAGCACCGGAATATCGGGATAAGTGATGCAGATGGCAGCATAGTCAGCTAAATCAGCTACGGTCAAGGGCTTACCGTAGCCATCCGGGTCAATGATTGAGGCCTCAATGAGATCGCACCAGTGAGCGCAATGGCCCAGCGAGAAGTTTGTCCGGCGCTGGTGGTAGCTGAGCGCTATCATCCGCGACATCTGTGTCTCCATCTGCAGCATCGCTGCCGGCATCTGGTGGACATAAGCATCAAAGAAATCAATGCCCATTTGATCCAGTTCCTGCATATCTTCCCGGCTGGCCATTGCGGTATCAGCGCCAGGTACAATCCCTACCGGCAAGCCGACCTGTAATATCGCTTTAAGTGCTCGCCTTTCTTCCTGGAGACTGCCAAAGGTTGTGCCACTAGCATGGTGGTGGACGTTAATATGAACCTTCACTGCATCGGCGCCGCCGGCTTGGGCCGCTTCTGCGAACCGTACCTCGTTGCGCGGTAGGCTCACCACCAGCGCTGGCCTATCTTGAGTCTTTAGCATTGTCTCGAGCTGTCGGCGTTCAGTGCCCACCGGGTTTTGTCCTCCCCGTCTTATAGGCTAAGGTGACTATTCCGGCCAGTATGGCTCATGTGGTAGCCTAATGCGGACCGCACGCAGATTCATAAGTGCTCGCTGCGCCACTGCGGGAAGCGGCTCCCGAGGATCCAGGCTGGCCGCGATGCGCCATGTGCGATTGCCGCCGGGGGGTTTACTGGTCTCCGGAGCCTGCGGGTCAAGGGCAATCCGCGGCAGCAGGTCCCAGTCTCCTTCGCCAGTCTTTGCCAGTACCTGGCAACGCGACAGCGTCCGTTGCAGCCAGTTAGCGTAGTCTCCGGTCAGATCATCAGGCCGATAGCTGGGATACAGATAGCCACAGAACAGCGGCGCCGCTCCCTTCCAGCTTTCATCGCGGTGGCGTGGCCCTACTACCATCCACTGTGTGTTGGTCTTGATATACGAGACTTCCGCATCGTTGGCATGGCCCGCAGGAATGATCTGAAATCCGCCCACCAGGCCATATGGTGAGGTAGATATATCAATGACCCCGGCATGATTAGCGCGCAGCCGCCCCGCTGCCACGTATCTGGTACCCTCAAACCGCCCAATCCCACATACCGGTCGCATTACCAATCCGATAACCTCGCGGCGACCATCAGCGTAAGTGACGGTGATGTCTCCGCCGAATTCATTTACAAAATCAATATA
>JALGTS010000228.1 GCA_029821255.1 Candidatus Zipacnadia bacterium | reverse complement strand
ATTCTTTCACGCCCCAATTATCTCCGATAGCAACGCCGACCTTCCATACCACCTCTGGATACAGCCGCTCGCCGGCCTCCAACATACACCTCTCAATAAGATCCGCATACAGCGATGTCTGCTCTGCCGGAACCTCGGCCACGATCTCGTCATGCACAACCGTCACCACCGGAAACTCTAGTCCTTGTTCCTTACACTCGCGGAATAATCTAACCAAAGCCATCTTCATTTGGTCGGCGGCACCGCCCTGAATTGGAGCGTTGATAGCGATATTCATCCATTGGTCGTTGTAGAGATTGAGATGTATTACACGCCCCCGCCGCGTCGTTACTCTACCTTCCCGCTGGCCGCGAAGCCTCTGTGTATCAATGTAAGCGCGGATGCCGCGGCAGGTTCTAAAGTAGGAATCTATTAGTGTCTGCGCCTCCGCTGTGGAGAACGTCTGTTTGATACCGCGCTGATGATTCCATTGTGTAACGCGCTTCGCCAAACTCGGGGCGGTCAGCCCATAAGTAATCGCCAAATTCAGCGTCTTACCCAAAAAGCGTCGGGGGTCGTCCTTTGTTATCGTGTCATCGTCGTAAATCTGCCGCGCTACCATAAGATGAATGTCCTTATCGTGTTTGAATAGGTCTAGCAAAAATTGATCGTTGGAAATGGCGGCGGCGATTCTGCTCTCTTGCTGAGAATAATCCGCCACAATCAACTTATGCCCAGGCGCGGCCACAAACCCAGATCGAAACTCCGGCGACTTTGGGATGTTTTGCTGATTCGGGTCTGACGACGCCATGCGCCCCGTCTGCGCTCCATAAGTCCAGTAATGCGAGTAAATGCGCCCGTCGGCCTCTTGATGCTTTTCGAGAAATTTCCGTCCGTAAGTCCCCGCCAACTTAGCGGCTTTACGAAACTCCAAAACTCGCTGAACGATCTCATTATCCCGATACGGCTCCAGCACATCCGCGGCGGTAGATGGGACGTTGATGCCGATTTTGGCGAGCGCCGCCCGCACCTGCTGTGGACTTGCTGGGTTGAAGTCCAACGTCGCTTTTATCTTATCACGTTGTTTCTCATACGCCAGCGACACAGATTCCCACATCTGGCGGCTGACTAAAAAGCCCTTGAAGTTCAGCACAACCTCTAGCATCGGCCCCTCGATGTCATTCCACAGAGCCAAAAGAGCGCCAGCGTCGGGGCGGGTTTGAAGTTCGCGGCGCTGAGCTTGATAGATATGCCACGTCATAAAAGCATCCATAGCGGCGTACTCTAACATCTTGGGCGTCATATACGAATACGTCTCAAACAACTTTCGCGGCTCTTTAGACAACGAAATATCCAGATAACGCCGCGCCAGATCCTCCAAACCCATAGAGTCAAAGTATCCACTCCACAGAATGCGCTCCCATATCATCGTATCCCAGAAGCGCTCCGGCGGGCGCTCTGCCACCTCAGCCCAACGTCGTAGATGGAAAATATCGAACTGTGCGTTGTGAAAAACCCAAGTACAGTCTCGAACAGCATCGAGGGCGCGCTGAATGAGATCCCACCGCAAAATAACCCAAACGGTACGCCCATCCGAAATAGCCAAACTCCCAAACTTGCCGGTGGGACGATGCAGCTTGCCGCGCTCCATACCGAGAAGCTCAACGTCTATCGCCACAACGTCGCTTTCTGGTGTGGGTATTTGATCTATTTTGGTTTCCGAGATGGCTGGTACGTTCATCGTATCTCCTACGCCAAACTAAAGGGCGCGGCTCCCGCCCGGTCCCCCCACCCGGTCGCGCCGTCCCAGTCCACGAGCACCGCGAACGAGTTAGTATTTACGCCCGCCTTGTGTCCGAATTTTGTCTTGCGAACAATGATGTATCCCTTCCCAGGCACCTGCGGCAACGCCCCGCTCGTGTCCGCCATATTAGGAACGAGATTCGGGTTGTAGATAAACATGATAAGCGAGCCGACGATCTCCGCCACTCCAGTATAACGCAAATGCTGGAGATCCGGCAACTTTCCTACGTACTCGCGGTTCAGCTGAGACAGAAGCACCACCGGCACGCGCAGAATTTTGGCGGTTTGCTGCATCGTCAGATAGACCGCCGCCATCGAAGATTCTGACGAAAAACCATCGTCCCGCCTCATAAGCTCCGCGAAGTCAATACCAATAAAGTGAACGTCTTGTGCATACTTCGCCGCCACCGCCGCTACCTCAGACGGAGACAGCATATCATCGCAGATAGCAAGCCGCCCCCGCTCGGCATCCGTCAGAGTTGCTATCTCGTGAACGCGCTTCATAAGCTGCGGAGCGGTCATCTCCATCGTAAACAACAAGACTTTCTTCTCGTTCTTTACAGCTTCTACCGCCAGCTTCGCTAACAATGTCGTCTTACCGGTCCCCGGCGTCGCGCCGACGATGGTGAGACTAGCATCTGGATAGCCTCCCACAAAGCGATCTATGGGCTGCCAGAACGACGGGCGCAGAACAATTGAAGCCGGCTCGATCTCGTTACCGTGCCTCACGACACTATCAATATTAGCAAGATGATACGCCTCTTGGATAAGAATGGCCGGGTCTACGCTGTCTCCGTGCATCAGACTGTCCGCCGCCGCGGCGTACCTCTTACCAACTCTATGCATAACCGCGGTGCGGCGAAGCAACAGCGGCCAGTCAATGTCTATCGGGCTTTCAGACGACGCCGCCGCAATCCGCGCTCGTTCTATCGCGTAAAGACCAAACTCCTGCACCAACGATTCCGGCGTCCAATGTGGATTCTTCTTGATATACGCCACCATACCAGAGTACGGCTCCGCCAGATCCCCAGGGCTGATAGCCGCGGGCAGAACAGAGCCATCCAGAATTTTGCCAAAAACGATTTCACTTAGTTCTTCGAGCCGCATCGCGCTGTTTTGCCTCCTCCAGATGTTTTTTCAAAAGCTCGCTCTGCCCGACTTGCAGATAGTCGTTTGGATCTTTCAGCCCCTC
>JALGTS010000227.1 GCA_029821255.1 Candidatus Zipacnadia bacterium | reverse complement strand
TTCGTAATGGTGAAAGGACCATTCTTCTGAGCAGTGCAAAGATCAAGGAAGGCAAAGTATTTGCCACGGCGCCAGAAGATGTAGCGATCCCAGTCCATACCCTGGAAATCGTGAAGTCGGCTGGCCGCCATACCCAGATACCGGCCATCATAGTGAGCCAGCAGCTCGGCGCCACATGGAGGTGGCTGTGAATAGTCGCCGGAATTGACCACCAGGGTATTTTGATAGAACCACCCAGGGCGGGGCTTGCGCTGATCCTCGCCGTCAGCCCTGAAAAGGAATCGGTGTCCTCCCTGGCGGAATACGCGGAGAGAATTGGCTTCGCCCGGAGAGTTTTTAGAATCCCAACCACCCAAAACGGCAAACTGGTCGTCCTTAGCCAAACCCTCCACGAAGCCCAGCAGATGGAAGGTTCTCTGCCAGGGCAAATGTGTATACCAGCCAGTCTTACCGGGACCGCTGGCGCGGTACGCATGCTCCCAGTCGGTGCGGCTGGCCTCCATCACCTTGGTTCCCGTAAGGAACTTGGGATACCTGGCTTTGACTGCCGGGGGTGGCATCCACACCGGCCCTCCCATAACAAACGCCCATCCAGCCAGAGTGCTGCCTTCAGGCTGTAGGTACTTGAACTGCCCGTCTTCCTGCACAAAACTAAGCAGGGCGGCTGGGCCAAAGCCCTTCTCAGCGTAGAAGAAGCGGCGGACAATATTCGTCGCGGTGCCCGTCTCAAACAGGGTCATGTCGCCCTCGGCGAGGGCGTATCGGAATGGTACCTTCAACGGGGTCCAGGTCTCCCATCCCACATCCCTTTGCATACCCTTGAAAGAGGTACTCAGATAGTTGAGGAATTCGCGTGACTCTTGACGTTTGTGCTCCAGTAGCTTGCGGGCTGCGTCGTTGGGGCTACCATTCTTCAGTAGATAATTAACTGTAACATAGAAGGAAAGTGCGCCGCAAGCCTGATGGCCGCCAAAGCTCCACTGTCTCCCCAGCGGATTCCAGTAGGGTCTTTTCTCCAGTACATCCCGCACCCACTGCAAGAGCAAGTTATCCATTTTCTGGTTTTCTTCGGGCGTCATCACGACGGTGTCTACTATATCCAACCCGCGAATGGCCGACTCGGTTCCGTAGTCGTCAGCGACGGGTGCCCGGCCCTCATCAAAGAACTTCTCCACCAATTTCCGAACAACCGCAAGCCGCTGGGGAGAGCCTGTCTTGTTATATGCTTCGCAAGCGGCTGCGAAATTGTACGTCCCCTCCATAGTGCTGCTCCAGCCCTCATATGCCGGCGCCGATTGTGCCTGATCCTGGCCGTCGACTACTACCTTCAGTAGCCGGGGAATTATCAGGTTGTGGTTAGTTGCGCTGGACCGAACAACTTTCCGAAATTCATCTACAGCCAGCTCGACGTCTGCTACATTGCTTCCTCCCAGGATGATACAGTTAGTTTTGGTGCCGTAAGGATTTGTTACCGTGCGCAACTCGTAGCCATTAGGCCCCGGCCAGGCACAGGTTGAATACATATAGAAATTGGCTCCAATACGCACCATAGCCGAATTGTTGTTCAAATTCCCGACCAGTATCAGATTCTGCTGCTTGAATCTGTCGGCCACCTCATACTTTGCAGCGCGCACCTCACCGTCCCGGTAAGCGGGGATGTCCACCCCGGTAATGCTCTTTATTGCTTGCTGCAGC
Source organism: Candidatus Zipacnadia bacterium (assembly GCA_029821255.1). Lineage (GTDB taxonomy): Bacteria > Armatimonadota > Zipacnadia > Zipacnadales > Zipacnadaceae > JALGTD01. The sequence continues at coordinate 1,284 of JALGTS010000227.1, read as the reverse complement.
GCGGTAACAACGGCGATGTATTCGGAGCTCTTGCTTGGATAGACAATCACACATTTGGCCTGGCCGTTAACAACCACAACCGTCTCGTCGCTTATACCACAGCGTGGGCCCATCATCGGCTCGACAGCTCGTGCACCTCCTCCAGATAGCAAAAGCCCCAAGCCTACAAGGTGCAGCAGCGACAGCCTTACTACGACCGGCCTATCTCTCCGCATTCTCTCATCTGTCTCCTATTTGTGGAGGTTCCCCTGTATAAACCTCTGTTTCTTGATAATTCTCGTCTAACTACACCACTTCCTGCCTTGGATCTCGTAGGACACAATAAGCCGTCCCTCAACTATTAGAGGGACGGCTTGGAATCTGCATCTGTTGTGGATTTGCTGGGACACAGTCGTGACTCAGAGATCGCAACTATACTGCGCTGACCATAGTATCAGCCTTGCTATTGATGTCGGGAAGTACTTCCAGGCCCAAACGGCTGATACGAATCAGTTGCCCCTCAGAGTTGTGATTGACCCCTCTCATCTTCAAGACGCGGATATGCCGCTTCCCGTCAGGCGCCTCGTAAGGGGCGGTAAGCAGGATAACGCCGTCGGCAAAGGCAAACTGAGGTCGCCTGACAATATCATCTTGTTGATATTCGCCTACCAGCATAGCGACCAAGTTCTGTTCTGAGACAAACTCAGTCAATTGACGCAAGCTCCTTTGCCCCTTCTCAAATTCTTCCAACCTTTCAAGCACGGTTCGGATGCTGTCTATAACCAACAAACCAGCCTGGTGCTGCTGTATTACCGAGGTGATCGAGTATAGCAGGTCAGTAGACTGAGCGGCCCGGATCACCGGAAATATATCATGGTAAGCAACGCTGACGTTAAAAGCACCTGGATCAAAGAACTCAAAGTTCTGCAAATTGCGCACTCGATTGGTGATAGATTCACTAAAGCCAGCCACATACAGGTATAGGACATTGATACCAGCGGCGGCACTGGCATAGGCCATCTGCTCAGCCAGGATTGTCTTGCCCGAACCGGTTGCTCCGCAAACATAGACAGTGGAGCTGGGCGCAATACCTCCCCCCAGCATCTCGTCCAGGCCTGCGCTCCCTGTAGAGAGCAATCCATTAGGAGCGGCTTGGAGCAGTTCGACAACCTGGCCAGTTTCTTTGGGCTGCATATTGCTGTTCATCGCTTGTTGCCCCCCTTGCAGCATTCTAAGCGGCAGCCGGCAGTACAGCCATGGCCACTTTTCTAATTGCCTCCTGGCCAATGGGCTTGTGCAGCAATT
>JALGTS010000226.1 GCA_029821255.1 Candidatus Zipacnadia bacterium | reverse complement strand
TGTGCCTCAGCGGCTGGAAGAGGGTAAGATAGTGGTAGGGCGAATTGGGACACCGGCAGTAGCCCAGGCACTCCAGCGGTGGGCGGTAGGCGACATCGGCCCCAGGCATCCAGAGGGATATCTGCTTTACATTGGCTCCGAAGGGATTGTTGTAGCAGGAAGGGATGAGGCGGGGGTGCGGCATGGAGCCTACAGCCTTGCTCAGGTTATTGCCGACAGCGACTCTGGACTTCTGCCTGCACTGGTTATCCATGACTGGCCTGACTTCCGACTGCGGGGTGTGTATCTCACTCAGGTACCATGGCGCGAGATAGGCGATTACTGGGAAGCGTTGCGGCGGGTGGTTGACTTTATGGCGGCTCACAAGATGAACTTTGCATCTATAGGGGTGAAGCTGGAGAAGAACGTTGATGAGTATAGGGATTTTATTGCCTATGCTAGGTCCAAGGGCATTGAGGTCGAGCCGGTGCGCAACCCTAGTTCTATTGTCTTAAACGCTCATCCGGAGTGGAGGGTGTCCAAGGTCTTTGACCCAGCCATCAAAGAGGCCTACCCCATATTGCGCGATTACTATACTCGGCTTTGTCGGACCTACCAGCCCAAGCGTGTCAACATCGTTCATGATGAATACGTCACCGCCTACGATTACACCCGGCGCACCCCCTTCTATGCTGAGAGTATTGCTGCCGATAAGATGAAGCCCTGGGAACTACTAGCCCTGGAACTGAACAACATCTACAATATTTTGAAGGACAATGGAGTGGGCATGTCAATGTGGGCTGATTCTATGCTCAATCGCCTGGAATTTGTGTGCAAGACCCCGGGTCCACTGACTAGTGGCATCTATGGCGGCCCCCCCGACAATCTATGGCGAGCGCGCTATCTGATTCCCAAAGACATCGTAATGTGGGACTGGCATTACTGTGTAAGCAATAAGTATCCGACAATGAAACTGCTTATGGATTTAGGCTTTCCCGTGGTGGGGGTTCCCTGGTGGGAAGATAGTTCATATACATTCGCCGAATACGCTCGCTCGCTGAACCCCCGCCCACTAGGGATGATGGGCGTAGAGTGGTTGGGGAAAGAAAGAGGATGGGACCATTACTTAGAGCACATCGCGGCCGACGCCCAGCACTTCTGGTCTCATTCTGAGCCCCGGCCGGTGCTCAAGCACGTGTTGGAGGTTGGTGCGCACAATCCTCTGCATAGTATTGCCCCTGGAAAATTTGACATCAAAATGCCCCTTGACTACAACAGTGGTGCGTTTCTGTGGGCCGCTGGGCGAACGCTAGCCCAGTATGACACCTACCATCCCCGTGGGCCTGATGATGATCCTGGGATGTATCTAAAGGCTGACCGCCACGGTGAATTCTTTGTAGACCTGCAGACAGCCGAAGGTGGCGTCTTTGACCAACTACAGGTCACCGTGGATTCAGCAGAGTTTTGTCCGCGCAAGCTGCTGGTTTCCACGGATGACGGTAACACTTTCCAGACAGTAGTTGAGGAGATGGCCGGCCCGAAGCCAACTATTGCAGTGCCCCAGGCCCAAGGGCAAAACCAAGTTCGCCTTTGCCTGCAGCTATATAACCCGAGCAAAGAAAGGGCTACCGTGCTGCGAGGACTGCGGTTTCGCGGCGTGGTCGTGCGTGAAAGGTAAAGCTCAAAGCCGAAATTACATCGACGACAACGTGATACTCCCCATCCCCCCTGCTATGCCTAAGTCATGTTGTGGTCGACTCACTACATTTCGCTGTCTTCCCCTTCCCTACCTTCTTGCCTTCCTGCCAAAGGGTATACTCTTGACAAACACCCATTGAGCCAACTCCTCAGTCTGATCCGATATAATACCAGCCGACTAACCGAGCATGGCTACCTTCCTATGCCCTTGGAGCTGCTCAATGAATTCGGGGCTACCGTTAGGCGCAAGGCGCACCCGCAATGCCTGTAAGCACGTATTTTTTAACTGAATCCGCCATCCGTAAAAGGAGGCTTGGGTGTTGACAAAGGATGCATTATTATCTAACATCCGGACGATGAATATCAGGGGATAATAATTTACTGGTCCAGAGGTAGGCAATGATATGTGGCCTGGGCGGGTAGATGATAGCCGAACGCGTCGGCTGTGACCATAACCACTACGACGGGAGCATCAACGCCGTGGAAGATTGGAAAAGTTCTAAACCTGACTTTGTAGTCTATATCCCCAAGGCTAGTGACCGTAGTGATAGACAAAATCAGCATTTGCTGGTTATTCGTGCAGATGACGGGAGCCTACTGGCCTTCTGGACTCAAGGCTCGTATGAGAGTGCACCCGACCAACGAGTTGTAGTCAGTCGCTCGACCGATGGTGGAAAGACTTTCTCTCCACCCCAGCGTATAGACGGGCCGGAGCCCGGCGATAGTGCGGGCAGCGGCTTGGCCAGTTGGCAATTCCCCATTTGTTGTCCGGGAGTCTTGCCGGAAGGCAGAACACGAATTTGGATCTTCTACGTCAAAAATATCGGAGTCAGCGATGTCCGCGAGGCTGATACCGGTGTACTGCGGGGCCGGTACAGCGACGATGCTGGCCTGACTTGGACGGAGCAGACCTGGGACTATCCCATTGAGGACTGCGCAATAAGTCATCCCGACCCGGAGGTGCCAAATACCTGGATCGTTTTCCAGGTTCCTACCGTCACCCGTGATGGGGCGGTGCTGGCTGGTTTCACTCACTGGGCCAGCAGCGTCTATGATCGGTTCCCCGAGACAGGGCCGCCTAACATGCTTCACTGGCATTCCGAGGTCCGCTTTTTGCGGTTTGAAAATATTTTAACCCAGCCCGATCCAGATAAGATTGAAGTAACTACCTGGCCCAAGGCCGATCACGGGCTGCAAGTTCCTCACCCGGAGCGCCAAGGTATCAGCGTAGCCCAGGAGCCATCCGTACAGGTTTTATCCGATGGGCGTCTTATCTGTGTGATGCGCACTATGACGGGCAAACTATG
>JALGTS010000225.1 GCA_029821255.1 Candidatus Zipacnadia bacterium | reverse complement strand
GGCAATGTCTTCGCCGTTGCGTACTATGTCCACCCTATCAATATCGGTCTCAGTAGCAACAGTAGCTTGTATTCTCCGAGGTCGGGTGGCATTGGGCCAAGCCTGTTCGGTGCCCATACGCTGTCCGGCAAGCTCAGCCTCCACGATAATGCGTTCAGCACTGGTGGCATAGCAATTGCGCTGCTGGATACTTTCGAACAGGTTCCTCCGAGTCAATATTGGGGATCTTACTGCAGTCAACCCTGGTCGGCGGGCGATATGTTCGGGTTCCTTTCCATAGCCTCCCGACATTGTTGCGTGACTGTCTGTGCCGCCGATGAAACCGAAGCGGAAGCCCTGCGCTAAAAAATCCTGTACGTAACTGGGGCCGGGGTGGACTTCTTTCAGCGGATCCGGATTGCCGCGATACTCGCTGGCTCCCCACTTGGAATAGATCTCAACCACGGGCATATATTCCGGCCCCATGTATAGGTCCGCGTTTAGCTCCCCGTGCTTACCACCGCTGCCCCCTGGGCCGCTGCTCCCTCGCGTGGTGTGATGCGGGACAACTATGAACTCGTCATAAAGCTGGCTAAGTTCCTCCACAAGTGTTCGGACATTGCCCTCTTCGTATTCATCTACATACTCTTCGGCGTCACCTGGAAAATAGACGTTGTTGTCACCACCGCAGCCTCCCTTCAGCGAGGCCTCATAGGCCAGCAAGTTTGTAAACGTGCCCGGCTCATCGTAAAACAGCGAGAAGATCCGCTGGGTCTTCCACTTGCCCGGATCACTCCGACCGTTGGAGACGTGATCAGTTACACACACCCAGTCCAGCCCGGTGATACATCGTGCGCACAGATAGCCGAATTGGAGAGAGCGGGAGGCCTCGGGAATGCAATTGCTCAATAGCGTGTGGACATGAGGGTCTCCCCACCACAGCCGCTGCTGGACATTGGGGCGGCACAGTATGGGGTTACTGAGGAAGCTTTGCCCATTCAGCTCAACAGCTATGCGGCGCAGGCCTGGTTCGGGCAGGCTCACTCCGTCAATCTGGGCCAGCGCAGGTCGCCCCGCTTCAAAGGCAATCTCCGTGGGCAATCCCTCAAGGCTATCAGAGAACCTCGCTACTGCCTCACAATTCAACGAGGGGTAGCCCTCCTTGTCGAGGACAGATAGCTTGACGGTAAAGGGTTCACCTGGTTCCACGATGCTGGGGACTATGACCGACAGCTTTGCCGGGGCCGCCCCAGGTGCTTCGCGTGCGATTAGCTTCTCTTCCATAGGCGATAACGCCATAATTCAATCCTCCATAGTCACAAAGCCTCATTTCTATTTCATAAGGCTGGGAAGACGAGCTTTTGTAGTCGTTAACAGACTGTTCCATCTGGCAGATGAAGTTGCTGCAGAGCCCGATCGGTAGTTCCCGATTAATTCAGATATTGCTCCTTTGCCGCCTGGCGCGACAAATAGTCTGCGGGGATTTCTTTATAGATCGTGCCCAAAAGCTGCTCTGGTTGCTATGTTTACCTCGCATGAGCTGCATTGCCAGTGGTGCAGAAATATAGTAGGTTTTGCAACCGTCGCGAATGCGGGTTAAGCTGACTATTGCTGATTCTCTTTGGTGAGCAGGCGGTTGACGGCATTTAAATAGGCTCGGGCGCTGGCCTCAATAACGTCAGTACTGGCGGCCTTGCCGATGGTCTCCTGGCCGTTACGTCGCACCTTTACCGTTGCCTCACCGACGGCGTCTTTACCCATGCTGATGCTACGTACGGAATAGTCTTCCAATGTTAGACTAACGCCGGTAATTCGTTCAATGCTCTGATAAGCGGCATCCACCGGCCCGTTACTGGTCGCAGTATCAGTATAGGTTTTGCCCTCCTTGCGGAGGGTCACGGTCGCTGTGCAGGTCTCGCCCGAGGTAGTTGCCATGCTGACAAATTCCCAGACCTCCGGGACTTGCGCAGTTATCTGGTGCATTATCATCTGGAGGTCCTCGTCATAGACTTGCTTCTTTTTGTCGGCGATGGCCAGAAAACGCTCGTAAATGGCATCAATCTGGTCGTCGCCGACCTTATAGCCCAGCTCCTCCAGACGACGACGCAATCCGTGGCGCCCCGAGCGGCGTCCCAGGGTCAACACGCTTTCACTCAATCCCACATCCTCTGGACGCATTATCTCATAGGTCTGCCGGTCCATAATTACCCCGTGTTGGTGGATGCCAGCTTCGTGAGCAAAGGCATTTTCTCCGACGATGGCCTTGTTGGGTTGGACGACAAAGCCGGTCAGGTTAGAGACCATCCGTGAGGTAGTGATAATCTGTTGTGTGCGGACATTGGTCGTGGCATCAAACTCGGCCCCGCGGGTAGCCAGCGCCATAACTATCTCTTCCAGGGCGGCATTGCCGGCGCGCTCGCCCAAGCCGTTTATGGTACACTCTACCTGGCCTGCTCCTGCCTTTACTGCGGCCAGTGAGTTGGCCACCGCCATGCCCAGATCGTTGTGGCAGTGCACACTGATGGTACACTGGCCAATATTGGGTACATGCGCCCGCAGATATTCAATGGTCTGCTGCATCTCCCAGGGGGTAGTGTAACCCACCGTGTCGGGGATGTTGATGGTGGTTGCGCCCGCAGCGATAGTCGCCTCTACGATCTCAGCCAAATAGGACGGATCAGTGCGCATGGCGTCTTCGGGAGAGAACTCTACATCTTCGCACATTGATTTAGCATGCTGGACGGCAGCAACTGCAATATCCAGCACCTCAGCGGCGCTGCGTTGCAGTTTCTTCTCCAGGTGGATCTTGGAGGTGCCGATAAAGGTATGAATACGCGGGCGCTGGGCCTCTTTTACTGCCTCCCAGCAGCGGTCAATATCCTCCTGGGTAGCGCGGGCCAGCCCGCAGATAGTCGGCCCCTCCACCTCCGTAGCTACCCGCCGTACTGCCTCAAAGTCCTCCGGCGACGAGTAGGGGAAGCCGGCCTCAATGATATCCACGTTCAGCGCGGCAAG
>JALGTS010000224.1 GCA_029821255.1 Candidatus Zipacnadia bacterium | reverse complement strand
TGCCCAGAGTCGCTTGCTGGCCTCGTGCAGCCGCCACCGAATGGTGCCCGGCTCAACGCCTTCGGCCTGGGCGATCTCCGGCCCGGACATCTCAGCGAAGTAGCGCAGCGCCACGGTTCGCCGATAGACCTCGGGCCGCTCCCGCACCGCCGCCACCACCATCTGTCGGCGCTCACGCAGGATCGCCAGCTCCTCGGCACTGGGGTTCAGGTCCGGGAGTTCGTTGTTGACCTGCTCAGGCGGCTCCCCGCGACCACTGCGTCGCAGCCAGCAGTGATTGACGTTCAGCGCCACGCCGTACAGCCATGCCCGCGGTGTACGTCGCCGGAGTAGCTGTTGGCAGTCTGGTAGGCCGCGACGAAGCTCTCCTGTGTCAGGTCAGCGGCGGCTTCCCGGCCACCGGTCAGGCGCAGGTGCAGGTTGAAGATACGAGCGTGTTCGCCGGCAACGAGCCGGTCCCACGTCCTCCTATCCCGTCGCCTGAGCCGGTCGCGGATTTTCGGAGACTCATCCGCCAGCGGCTGTGTCTCCGGCGTCAGAACACTCAGTGCCATGGGCCGTCAGTCCCATCCGAACCAGCTTCGCTGTGTGGATGCATCGAAAGGCTCCTCTCACGCGTGTCACTCTTGTAGTCGTCTTGGGCGCGCGAAACGTTGGGAGATTCTGTGGGCTCTTCTACCTTTGACTGCCGCAAGGGGTTGTCTGGTTCCCCGGCAGCGGCTGGACCAGCGGGTCAAGTAGTAACAGAGCCGCAGAGGGACTGGGTAATGGGCTAGGGGCCTTGTGTAGGCTCGCAGGTGTTACTATCGCCCTCGCCAACGCAAAAAGGGATTAATGACAGGTCCGAGCAATCTACTATTGAAGCCCAGGGGAACTGTGCAGCGGCAAAAGAAAGGTGCCCAATAGTGTTCTGGATCTGGTTGGGGCGTTGTTCATGCTGTTGGCGGCCCTATCGTGCCTCATGACGGTGCGTTGGGCGCAGAAGCTTCCTGAGCTTGCTCGTGAATTCGTAGCCGAGGTAGAGCGGATTGTCGAAACAGCCAAAAAGCAATTGCTCGCGGACTAATCTTATGGCGAAGATGTGCACAAGGCGGGATTGATGTGGAAGATAGTGTTTACGGTGCCGATTTTCATTCTGTCTCAAGGGCCGGGCCTTACTCACCCCGCCAGTTTGCCGTCAGTCGAGATAGCCAGGGCCACAGATGGGCCGCCTGGCACTCGAACGAGGGCGACTTGGAAGCCATCCGGGTTTACTCGCCGGAAGTTTGGCCCGAGACGCAGATAATCTCGCCGGTCGGTCTATGCTTTGAACCGGCGCTGGCCCCTGACCCCGGCGGTGGGATGTGGTGTGCCTGGTCCCAGCGCCGTGAAGAACGTTGGGAGATAGTAGCTCGTTGCTACGACGAGGAATGGTCCCGACAAGTTGTGATACCTACCGAGAAGGCATTTGCTTTCCATGTGGCCGGCAGTTGCGACAGCCAGGGCCGGCTGTGGCTGGGGCACTGTAGCTGGGACCATGGTGAACCTCCCCAGGTTAGTATCCACATCTATGACGGAACAAAGTGGTCGGCCCCGATACAATTCCCTGCTGTCAAGGGCTTTCATATGCGTCCCCGCCTCGCTGTGGCGGACGACGGAGCCGTCTGGGTTGCTTTCAGTGCCTACCGGGACGGCGCATTTCGCGTCATTACTGCCTCTTTGTCAGCGGAGGAGCAGAATCCCGAGTTTACGGCAGTGCCCTGCGATCGCCCCGAAGCCTGGGATCTGTTCCCGAGCATTTGCGTGGACAGCTGTGGCACTCCCTGGGTGGCGTGGGTGAGCTCCGTGGATGTGGCCCGCGCCGGCGTGGTTGGTCGTCAGCACACGCTCAACTGTGCCGTGTGGGATGGCGCGAAGTGGGCGCCACCGGCGGGCAGCGACAGCTTTGCCGTCACCCGCCTGGACTGGGGAATGCTGCCGGTCAACACTTACTGGGGCTATAATGGTCTGCGGCGGCGGCCAATGCTGGCCCGCGATGAGCAGGGCGTCTGGGTGTTCTGGGAAAGACACCGCGACGAGACCAGTATCATAGAAAACGTACACAACGGCCAATTCTGTAGCAAGTATCACAACGGTAACGGCTGGTCCCAAGCTTATCTGGTTCACGACGGCCACTGCTGTTTTACTGTGGACAGCAATACCCCCCAGCCGGAAGACGCCTTGATGTGGGGCTGCAAGACAGGTCCGGGCCAGCCCGGAGTTGACATCGCGCTGATGGAGCAACCACGCGGCGAACTGCAGCCACTGCAAGAATATCCGGATGAACTGTGGACAAGATGGCAGCCTGTGGACTTGCCCCAGCAGGTAACCGGGGCTTTGCCCACGGACAGAATTAAGTGCGGCGGCTGCGAGTATGAACTGATCTGGGCTGATTTGCACTGTCATTCCTGCTATTCCCCTGACGCCGAGGGCGAGCCCCTCGAATTACTCTTGTACGCTCGCGACCGCGCCGGCCTGGCCGCCTGCTGCATAATAGACAACGATTACTACTCTGACATAGTTATGACCCGCAGTGCGCTGGAATACACCTATGCAGTGGCTCAGTGCTTCGACGAGACGGAATTTGCGGCTTTCTGGGGTTATGAATATACCTACCACCCACCCGATGACCCGGAACACGCGAAGAATCACCGTGCGGTCGTGTACTATGACCATGACCAACCACTGGCCCGGCGTAGCCATCCTGACGGCGCCACGGCGGACAGGTTCATAGGAACAATGGACGGCAGTGCGACGTTGTGGCATCCCCACCACGAGGAATGGGAGCTGTTCGGTCATATCCAGGAGGAGTGTGTCGAGGTGTGCGCAGGATGGGGTGACTACATGCAAACGACCGATGTCACTCAGCGCCACCTGGCAGCCGGCCATCGGTTTGGCTTGGCCGGAGCCAGTGACAACCACCGTATCTGCCCGGGCATGGGAGGCGCACTGACTGGCCTATACGTGCACGAGCGC
>JALGTS010000223.1 GCA_029821255.1 Candidatus Zipacnadia bacterium | reverse complement strand
GGATGTGATAGTTAGACTGATGAATTACAGGTTGATTGGATAGTAGCCAAACTCCTCCACTGCATCCCGCATTGCCACCAGGTTCTCAGGAGGAACGTCTCCCTGTACGTTGTGAACTGGAGCTACAATATACCCCCCGCCGGGAGCCAGGGCCTGGATATACTTCCTCGTATACTGGCGCACTTCCTCTACTGTGCCGAAAGGCAGAATATACTGAGCGTCTATTCCACCATGGAACGACAACTTATCGCCAAAGTCAGCCTTTAGCTGAAAGGGATCCATGCCTTTGGCTTTGGGCTGTATGGGATCCAGTATGTCCAAACCCATCTCAATCCAGTCTGGTATGACCCAGCGCACAGAACCGCAGGAGTGGAGCATGATCTTCGCCCCGGGATTCTTTTCGAGCAGTTTTTTCTTGGCAAAACGCCACAACTTCTCCATATACGGGCGAATGAGACGGCGGAACATCGGCAAGGAGATCATCGGGCCCTCCTGAGTACCCAAGTCTTCACCGCTCAGACGCAAGATATCTACGTACTCACCGGCTGCTTCTATTCCCACCTCATCAAGGCCCATTTGAACCTGGCAGATTTTGTCCAGAAGAGCATGAACGAAATCCGGGGCCTCTATCAGATCCATAAAAAAACGTTCCATGCCGCGCAGATACCAGGCTTGCTCAAAAATAGCACCACCAAACTTGGTCAAGATGGCGAATTCGGTATCCTCGTGGATATGGCGGAAGTATTCCCTCAGCCCTTCCACCCGGCCAGGATCATAGGGATCAGGCCAGGGATAATCTTCCAAATCCTCAATGGTGGCATCCTTCAACGGAGGGTTTGTCATTTCATAGTAATAACCGCCGCCGGGCCGGGGTGTTTTCGTCCATTCGACCCCCCACTCATCTATCCATTTATTAGGGTCCTTCGGCTGCGGGGGCTTCTTGTGGGGGGAACCCATGCGAAGCCAAATGACGTCCAGACCGAATTTTTCGGCCACCAACGGGTGTATCGGCACATCAGTCCAACGGCCTACCTTCAGATCCTCTTCCAGCTCTATGCCCAGATAGCGCTTGAGGTTATTGTACGCATCAATAGTGATGGACATGCTGATAGGTACGCGATCCGGCTCCTTATGCTCCAAAGCAGTGATCACGCGCTCACGGGAAGTCATTGTCTTACGCTTTTTTGCCATCATTCACCTCCAAAGGAATACCTAGTCCAAGCCCAGCAATGACCGAGCTCGCTTTACCGCCTCTGCAGCATCGCAAGCGTAGCCATCGGCACCAATGTTATCAGCGTATTCTTGGGTCACAGGTGCCCCGCCAACCATGACCTTGACTTCGTCCCTCAAGCCCGCCTCCTGTAGAGCCTCGAGGACTGTTCTCATTGCAGGCATGGTTGTCGAGAGAAGCGCTGAGAGCCCCAGAATCTCCGGCTTATGCTCCTGGACCGCTTCCACGAAGTGCCCAGCCGGTACGTCCTGGCCCAAATCAATTACGTTAAAACCTGCCCCCTTCATCATCATGCCTACTATATTCTTGCCAATGTCATGGATATCGCCCTGGACAGTTCCCAGGACGGCAGTGGCTATGGCCTCATAGTTACGTTGGGCCAAGATAGGCCTGAGTATGCTTATGCCAGCTTGCATGGCTCTAGCCGACAATAGCATGTCAGGCAAAAAGTATTCTCCCTCGTGGAACAACTCACCAACCTGAGTTATGCCAGGAGTCAGTCCCTCAGATATGATTGTCTCAGCCGGCACACCCTTATCTAACCCCCGGCGAACCAGCTCGCTCACGGTAACATCATCCCCCTCAATAACAGCTTGAGCCAAAGCCTCAAACTTCATCATTTCTCACACTCCTTGTTATAAAATTTGCAGCAGTTGCGACAGCGGATACCACGACGATATTAGGATAGCCTTGCCCAGCCTCTAGTGGGCCGGTGCAAGTTCCGTGTAGCGCAGTTTGTCTCCCAGTTCTGCTAGAGACCAATTTCCGACCTCAATAGAATGCCTTCAGCCTCGCCGATTCCTAGGGGAACAGCTCATAGAATCGCCGAGGCTTTAGGACTGATTGACCACAAGAGTGCAGAACCAGGAAGCACTAAGGCGCATGACCGGCACTTTACTTCAACTAGCCGTGCTTGTCCTGATAGTCCGCAATTTGCTTGTACACACCACCATCGGCGAGTGAGCGGTAGATGTTGCGGTAAATCTCGAATACCTCGTCGTAGATAGCATGGGTCACCGGATCAGGCTCGTACTGCGCTTCGATGCGGACCATCTTTTCGACGCCTTCTTCAATGGAGTCAAAGACACCAGCACCGACGCCGCCCAGGATAGCTGCTCCTAGCACTGTCGCCTCGCCGATGGCTAGCTTGGAGACTGGCTTGCCATAGATATCGGCCTGCATCTGGTTCCAAAGGTCCGATTTTGTACCACCTCCGGTGATACGCACTTCTTTCAATTCCAGCCCAAGTTTCTCGAAGGATTCCAGGATCTCGCGGGTTTCCAGGCTGATGCCTTCCATCACGGCTCGCGCCATACAACCATAATCGTGGGCTAGCGTCAGCCCGACAAAGGAGCCTTTTGCATAGGGGTCCCAGTTGGGCGCACTGGCGCCAGCCAGGTAGGGAATGTAAAACAAGCCCCGGCTGCCCACTGGTGTCTTGGCAATTTGGATATTGATCAACTCGTAGGGATCAATGTCAACATGCTTGCCAAGGGCTACCTCTAACCTGGCCAGCGTGTCTCGGAACCAGCGATAAGAAGCACCAGCCGCATTCTGTAAGCCCTCACACTCCCACTTGCCAGGATAGGCGTGGGCTGAACAGGGCATTTTCATCGCCGGGTCTTTACGTGGCTTGTCTATAAAGCACAGGCTCACGCCAGCGGTGCCTAACGTCACCTCGCACAACCCTTCAGCGATGATGCCTGCGCCGATGCCAGCGCACTGCTGGTCACCACCACCAGTGACTAATGGCGTTCCCTCAACCAGTCCGGTTAGCTCAG
>JALGTS010000222.1 GCA_029821255.1 Candidatus Zipacnadia bacterium | reverse complement strand
TACTTTCCCGAATCTCCAACAGGTGCCGACCTTTGCCGGCTTGCTCTGCCGGCACCACGAAAGCTTTCTCGGTCAGAAAACGATACTCACTGTGGCAGTCAATCGTGTCCAGATATCGGCCATCCCAGACCACGTGCACTCGCGGTGAGCCGGAAGGAAATCGGAAGTAGCCCATCTCCAAAAGCAGCGGACCACTGCCCGCCAAGCGTTCCACCCCCACCCGCAGCTTTCGTCGCCCGGCGCAGTTCTGATAGACGTGACTGGCCAGGATGATGCAAGCCTCATCTCCGGGCAATCCCGCATCCAGGCCCCCCAGATAGTCGGCTGCGTGCCGATACTCAGGGCGCGTGCGATGGTCAGTGATGTCAATACACAGCACCGCCTCGTCGCTGCCCGCGTCCAAAACAACCTGTGAGATCTGCGGAGAACGGGCCAGCTTCTCGCGTAGCGCTACTACCTCCGCGGTTGACGGCTCAACCAACGACTCTACATCCACTCCGATTAGCGTGGGATTGAAACCGGGTGGTCCTATCTTGACATTGTCAATCGCCGTCCAGTACCCGCCTCCACCGGAAGTATTCCGCAGCCATAAGTGGATCTTACCATCAGTGACCGTCTGGGTGCCGGCAAAGACGTCGGGCACACCAGTCTCGGCTGGCACTGGTGTCTGTATCCACCGCCATCCTTCATCTGAAGGTTTGGCCCCGAGCTGCACCTCCAGTCTATGCGCTGGGGTATGCAGGTTGATCCCCAGCCATACATCATACTTACCGTTTGGCACTGGGTAGGTTAGCTCCAATGGCTTACTGACCTTCTCGCTGTTGCATAGCCAGATATACGGCCCTTGCGTGTGAGCCCAGCCTTCGGGTCCATAGCTCCACTTGCCGTCCACAGCAGCCTCCTCTCCCCCCTCGAATCCCGGCACTAACTCCAGCGAATAAGACGGCGTCAGTTCGGTCACCTCCAGCTCAACAGGAAAGGCACGAGTGGTTTGCCCATCTGCGGCACTGAGCCCCCAACCAACCCAGATACATACAGACATCATTAGTACCACGACGGTTATGTGTTTCACAGTGCATACTCTCCCTTCGTGGCCGGAACTTCAGCCATAGAACCAGCTACCTACCACAGTTTACCATACGGAAGACCTCTATGCCAAGTAGACCAAGCGGGGCAACCCTGAAAAGCGGCTTAATGAGCTGATGCGTAGTCTGGTGGCAGAGCAAGCTTCCACTATTCTTTGACATCTTCCCAGCAGGCGGTGTAGTATATACCAATCATAAACAGTAAGATGAGTGGTTGCGAAAATGGAGGTGCCTTATGCCAAATCTGTGGCTTGGGCTTGCGACACTGACGTTGCTACTGGCTGCTACCGTCTGTCTGGCCGTTGTGGTTGATCCGCAGGCGGACACCCAGTACCGAGTTACGGAAGTCCGTACGCTCCTGAAGAACGGATCGGGCTGTCCGGCGCTGTGTCGTGCGGCGAATGGTGACCTGCTGTTTGCCTACAGTACCGTGTGGGAGATGATGCCTCCTGGCGGTGTTGTCAAGCTGATGCGTAGCAGCGATGAAGGCCAGACCTGGAGTGCTCCGCAGATTGTGGCGAGGCCCTTTGATGAGCACTGGGGGATCCAGATGTGGAATGGGCTGCATCTGATGCCCGACGGTTCACTGATCATGGCTTACACCCAACAGTACGTACCCAAACGTCCCAACCCGCCTCCTGACGCGGTCAGCCCGCCTCAGATCTATGACTTGTGGTCAGAAGAGACTACGGACCGCTGGCGGACTAAGCCCTACCTTATCCGTTCTTCCGATGACGGGAGAACTTGGAGCCAGCCGGTGCGCCTGGCCCCGGAACTCCCGAACTGCTGGGTAGGAAGTCGCCCAGTCACTGCATCGGATGGCTCGGTGCTGGTGCCAGTAATTCCCTCCGAATACCATCCCCTTACGCAGGAATCTGCCTTTGTACGCAGCACGGACAATGGGAAGACTTGGGGGCCGCATGAGACGATTGCTGGCGGACCACTGGGTTTCAATGAAGTAACGCTGGGGGTAGCCCAGAACGGCGATATCATCGCCATTTTGCGTGACGCCAATGCCGGGCCCCGCCGCCAGTTCCGCCAGACGGTTTCCCACGACAACGGTTACACCTGGGAAGAACCCTGGCTCATTCAACTGTGGGGCAAAATGCCCGATATGCTTACGTTGCCTTCGGGCCGGATATTGCTGGGAGTGGGGTCGGTAGATCTGCTGGACGGTGAGGAAGCTTGGAGCGGCCCTGCCAACTCTTCCTACGCCGGCTTGTTCATCAGCGATGACAATGGCAAAACCTGGCAGCGTGACGTAATGTTCCTCACCGAAGATCTTTACCAGCAGGTTCCGTTTGATAGCCCGGTGATGGCACTGTTGAGGAACGGAGAGATCTTAGTAGTTCATGTCGCATTGAATCGGGCCTACCGTGGGCGTCCCCTCTTCTCCTATGCGGAGGGATTGGACTACGTGATCAATTTCCTGACTCCAACGCATAGGGGGCAGTTATAACAGATGCCCCGATGTCAGGGCGAGCTGCCTGGCACAGCTAACTTGATTGGCTGCAAAATGATGATACGCCAGAAGCGCTCCTCATAGGCACCAAATGCCGCTGCCCTAATGCTCAGGCAGCATTCTACTGCCGCTATCTCGTGAGGCACTCGGTGCCTTGACTTTCAGCCCTACGGGTACTATGATACAAAACCAGCAAGTAATTACTGGGCGAAAGCAGGATACTGATAATGGCCTGCCTACTTGATATTGATGCGTTGCGAGCCGGGAAGATGCAACTGGGGTTTTGCCTTACTTACCCAGCTCCCGGAATACTGGAAGTGGTCAGCCCGGACTGGGATTGGTTCTGGTTGGACAGCCAGCACGGCCAGTTGGACTACGCTACACTGCTGCACTGTGTGCGCGCTGCCGACGGAGTTGGTGTACCACCAGTGGTCCGCGTCCGCGATCACTCAATGGGGACTATCGGTCCAGTGTT
>JALGTS010000221.1 GCA_029821255.1 Candidatus Zipacnadia bacterium | reverse complement strand
AATCGCGCGCGTGAAACTCGATCCCTTCCTCCGTGAGCACCACAAGCGTACCCGCTGCCCTACCGTTGTAGTTGGGGCGGATACACTTCGTACCCACGTAAAGCGGCCCTATGGGGCCGCCGGTCCGCGGGTCAAAAAATCCCCCGGGGGCCGCTGCCAACAGGTCCGAGTTCGAATGGAACTGGTCGCGTACCGATGCCAGTGGTATGCGCATTATCGGGAAACTCCTGGCCCGCCGTTCGAGCAAAGCTCATCGTAGAGACGCTCGCCCAGGCTACCCGCAGACCTATGGCTGCACACAACAGCACCAGGCTGACCTGCGCCGCGATGCGGGCTCGTCGCAGCCATGCAGCCGGAACCGTCAACCTCTTTCCATACCTTCTCCACAACAAGGCAATACCTAAAATGAAAGCCAGCAGACCCAGGGCTGACCGATAGGGTTCCACCCCTCCTGAGCAAACCAGCCGCCACGCCCAGGCACACACCGAGCCATC
Source organism: Candidatus Zipacnadia bacterium (assembly GCA_029821255.1). GTDB lineage: Bacteria > Armatimonadota > Zipacnadia > Zipacnadales > Zipacnadaceae > JALGTD01. Next base: position 2,552 of record JALGTS010000221.1, on the reverse strand, counting down.
GCCAGGTAGTATCCACCACAGCAGTCCCACAAGCAATGTGAACAGCAGGAGCGCCACACTGCAGATGCCACCCAACAGCGTGAACAGCGGCGAGCGGGTTACCCGGCTCTCCCCGTCCACGCAAACCAGGGTGGCACAGGCCAGCAGATTGAGCACAACCAGCCAGCGTAGCACTTGCACGTCCTTGCGGTAGCGCACATCCGTCACGAGTGTGCTCAGCCCCCGGCCCCGCCGAGGTCTGCTCACCTGCTCAAATAACAGTGCCCAAATTACTCTCCCGCCTTCGCTCATAATCTATGCCCTCACTCTTGAGGGGCCACCCAGCCCCTGTAGGCCACGCTGCGAGCATATCGGGCAGTTCTGGTGTGCCCGGTCCGTCCAGTCATCCCACACCGGCAGGTCGTTCTCGTTGTGGTAGTAATGCCACCATAAGGACTGTCTCTGCCGGCCCTGCAATAACCTGAAGAATACTTGCACGGCTTCGCCGACCACAGGCAGCAGGACGTCTCCCCACGAGCCTGGTCGCTCGATACGCCAGTCGGCTTCGCGCCGTTGGCCTTGGTCTTCTTCCCGGCTCCCGCTCAACTCAGCAAGTGCCTGCTCCGGACTCTCGTTGCCACAGCACGCCACATAACCCCGACATCCGGGGACAAACAACCGTAGCTCCCCACCTACGGCCGCGTCACCACCAACCACATGCGCCGCTCCCCCCGTCAGGTCTATATGAGGCTTCAAATATCTGCCAGCCAGCACAGCAGCGGCAACCCGTGCGGCATCATTGTCTACTGCGCTGAAAATAAAATCACTGGAAACGAACCCATCCGCGACCACTTGATCGCTTAGAGTAGCCACGAGAGGTTTACGTTTGACCCCGGCACCATAGCCTGCTCCATGGCAGCCAGGGCATAGGCTTTGGGCAGGCCCACTGCCTGCGGGGGAAGCCGCATAACGTCCAGGTTGTGCAACTCGACGTCATCACTGTCTGCGATTATCAGTCCACCGATGCGCCCCACACCTGACTGCACCAGCCGCTCTTTCAGCACCGAGATGGCCCGGCCCCCGCCCACCAGCAACACCCGAAGCTCCTGGACTCTTCGCAAGACATCCTCGCCCACCACCCTAGCCAGGCGGCTGAGGCGCTCCTCGATGAACTCGCCGGCAGGATCTGACCCTGCGTTCGTTCCGTCGGCGGACGTTTCCGACGGACTCTCGCCCCCCGACTCCCTTTGCCTGTCACCGGTCTCTGCCTGCCCACTTCTCTCTCCCGATGAAAACGGCATTACGCTTACCCACTCCATCCCCGCGCCGGGTATCCACAGGACGTCAATTTCCTTAATCTCGAACGGATCATCGACTTGCCCAAAGACTTCCAACGACCCTTCGATTTCGACCAGACTCAAAACCGCTCTGGTCTTCGCGCCCTCTGCTGCGGCTTCGCGCAAACACTCTTCGACCGCCTCGGCACCAAGTGGTCTGCGCCCCGTGGAGACGAAAACAGGAACGAGTCCTTCTGCCAGGACCTGGCGGACTGCGGCCCGTCTCGATTCTCCGGAGAACACAGACCGGTACGATAATTCCAGATTGCCACCCGTACGATGTTTTCCCGCCCCACAGACAAAGCGGTTCGCCCGTCGCAACAACAGATTTTCCAGGTTGACTTGAGGAATAGTTATCTGGACCATGTTATGTCATCCCTGTACTCTTATTCGGCTTCCTTCTCGGCTTTGCGCTGGGCAACCAGCGCCGGGGCCACCTGCCTGATGGCCACGCTCTCACTCACCGGAACCTGGCAATGTGCCGGCCTTGCCAGTAGCTGCTGGCTCCGGGTGGCAAGCTCCCCCAGCCCCTCCTCTGCCAGCGCCAGGGGGAAGCTCCCTGTCTCCACCAAGATACTGCTGACTGGCATCGACTCCACCCCCGGCCTCTCCTGGACTTGCGTCATCTTCGACATTTGTTTCACCGCCTTTCCAAGGGAACTCGATTGGGATTTGCGGGCAGAGCAACTCATTGTCACCGACGGCCTCGTTGCCCTCGACAAAGACGGGCAGCCGCAATTGCCCGTAGGCTTCCGGCGATTCTTCACCCCCGGGTGCCATACGCGTTAGCTGAACCAGCGTGAGCTTTGTGAGCCGATTCAAATCTATCCAGCCTTGCAGATGTAGCTCATGAACCAAGCTGACCAGGATTCCGAGCGTCACCTGGTTTACATCGCGCAATTGTGCAAATTCCGACGTGTTGAGCACGCTTACGTACCTCCATAGCACCCTATGTTGACAAACCCCGGTTAGTGCGATAACATACAAGCGGGCAGCCAGCGGCCAAAAGGCCGCTCCCAAAAACGGAAGTCAAAGCTTCTGTTCGAGGGCAGACTAACCGGATTCCCCACCACGAGAATTTAGGTTAAGGTTTGGGCTGCCCTAATCTTGTGTGTCTGCCGTACCTACATCATATCAGAAGGTGTCGACAGATTGCGAGACCAACTTTGTGTCACTCGCTTGGTCCATCACCCCCAGAGGAACTTGCTTTTTCGAGCCGTCTCTGCGCCAAAACAA
>JALGTS010000220.1 GCA_029821255.1 Candidatus Zipacnadia bacterium | reverse complement strand
TCGCGGATTCAATGTAACCGTGTATGCCTGGGATCGGCAAGCTGAGCACGTGCGTTGCGAAGAGACCGACGGCTTTGTGATACAGCGCATTCCGGTTCGCAGTACCTACGGCAATTGGTTGAAACAGATGGTGCCATTAGTGAAATTCGCCCATCGGGTGGCTTCACTATGCGCAGAGGCCGATATTATTCATGCCCATGATTTGGAGATGCTGCCAGTAGCGCTGTACCTGGCAAGGAAATTGAAAGCTCCTGTCGTCTTTGATGCCCATGAGCCGACCTATTTCGCCGACGCTCAGTACTTGCGCAGTCTGGCTATTTTTGCTGGTAGATTGGGCGAAAGACTCCTGGCGGCGAAGGCAGCGGCAGTATTGGTTACCACCGGCTACCAGCTTGCCAAATACGCCGCACTGGGAGTGCATAACGTTGTTGCGGTCCCCAACTACCCGGAGAGACGGCTCGTAGAAGCACCGACAATGCCCCGCAATGACGGCTGTATAACCATTGGTCGTATTGGCGCTATGCCGCCGGATGCAGGAATTGAAGAGCTACTGGCTGCCGCCGAGCTGCTCAAGCCGCAGTTCCCCCAGTTACAGGTCTTCCTGGCGGGTAGTGTATTCCCCGGGTATCTGCCAGAGCTGGAGAAGAAAGTCGACTCTTGCCAGGTGTACTCTACCTTTTTGCCGCAAGCCTACAACTATGAAGACTTACCTCAGTATTACAGCAAGCTGGATATCTGCGTCATGCCTCAGAAACCGACACCCTGGTTCAAGCACATAACGCCGGTAAAGTTCTTTGAGGCAATGGCCTTTGGGAAGCCGGTAGTGACCACAGATATTGGTGACATCGGTAGCATTGTGGCGCAGGAGAACTGTGGAACCATAATTGCAGAGGTCACCGCAGAGAACATCGCAGCAGCGCTGCAGCCTTTGCTTGCAGATGCACGGCTGCGCCAGCAGATGGGAAAGAACGCTCGGCAAGCAGTCCGCCAGAGGTATAACTGGGACGTGGCTACTTCCCGTCTCTACGAAGTATACCGGGAGCTGCTGGGAGTCTGAAGAGTAGATATGTTCGCGCCCGAGATGGTTTGACAGTTGATTGGAAGTGATACGAATGTCTGACATTCAGATTTCTGTGGTAATGGGGGTGCGCAACGAGGCGGACTATATTGGGGATTTACTTGGTGACATCTTGGCCCAGAATCTGCCTCGGGATCAATTTGAGCTGATTATTGCTGACGGGGAGTCAGACGATGGTACTGACGAGATTATAGCTCAGTGGATCGCAAGTCATCCTGATATCCAAGCCACCTTAATGCCTAATCCTAAGCGATGGCAATACCCGGGGGTGAATATGTGCATTCGCCAAGCGCGGGGCAGGGCTATACTGGTCCTGGACGGCCATGCCCGAATTCCCTCTAATTTTCTTTCCAATAATCTGGCAGCATTGGAAAGCACGGGAGCGGGTGTTGTTGGAGGCTTTTGGCACACACAGGGGGCTGACTCAATCTGGGGCAAAGCCATTGAAGGGGCGCTGTCGTCTTGGTTCGGGGTAGGTAGTGCCCGATTTCGCATCGCTGGTAGGCCGGGGCCGGTGGATGTTGTCCCCTATGGCTGCTTCCGGCGAGAAGTATTTGAACGCGTCGGCCTGTATCGGGAGGAACTCGGCTCAAACGCTGATTTAGATATCTTCCAACGTGTCCACGAAGCTGGATTTATGGTCTATTTGGACAGAAATATCCGTGCTACCTACTTTGCACGTCCAAATCTACGGTCGCTTGCCCGGCAGATGTTTCGCAATGGGCGCTGGTTTGTTGCTCATCTAAAGGCCACACGACCGCGTCATCTTGCCCCACTGATTTTTCTTCTTAGTCTGATAGGACTGCCGTTGCTTAGCTTGGCCTGGCCCCCGTTGATCTGGGCATGGGTTGCTATGATTGGTACCTATTTGGCGATCGCTGCAACTACCGCTACCCGCATAGCAACCAACATGAGAAGCCTGGCCAGCGGCACGGTTGCAGCACTGGTATTCCCGGTGATGCACATTTCATACGGACTTGGCTGGCTGGTGGGATTTGTCAGCCCGGACGTCTGGCGGGCGCGCAGACCCAGCTACAAATTGCCTCCGCAACTCAACGACACCTCTGCTATGTCTCGTCTCCCCCCATAGGACCCCCCAGACATTCCCCTGCGTGGTCCTATCCATACGAGAAGCAAGCCGAGGACAACGGTCGCCAGCCCAGTGCGTAGCAGTAAGTAGCGGCGGCGCCGGCGGCGACCCACTACAAGTAACTACCGCAAAGAGCGCGGCCGGGCTCCCAAATCGGAGGCTGACACGGGCAAGCCAGCCGCCGGTGATGTGCGCGGCAAAACTGCCATCGGGATAAGCCTGGGCCATATACCCATCTTCTCGTCTATTCAAGACCCAGCATATTGCTGCCAATATTACAATAGTAAGATTATAGCAGGTCGACAGCCAGTCAAAACGCTCACCTGCGCTGGCACCAGTAAAGACCCATACTTGGTTCATCGGCGAGACCAGCAAGGACTTGACAAGCGACTTGCAGCGTTGGCAGTAGCAGCAGCCGGGGAACACTGCGGAGCGTGCGACCGTGCAACGGGGCTCTGGGGTTCAGAGAAATGGTTAAAATGCCGGTACAAGACGTAATCAAAGAAGAATATGTTGCCCTACTTAGAGCCCACATTCATAAACCAGCGGAAAAGCACCGGATGGCTGCTGCTGACCTTGGTTGGAAGCTGATTGATGTTGATGTACCTATTGAGGATGTCGTACAGATGCACCAAGAAGCACTGATTCAGCTTGACGAGGAGGGAGCTGCTATCGGAAATGCAAAGAGCCTTGATCGGGCTTTTGGACCGCTGTTAGAAATGTTGATGGCTTACAGCTTGGCCCTGCGCGAGCGGGCAGAACATTACAGGAGAGCTATCCGCGCTAAGGAGCAGTTGAAAGCTGCCGCCAAAATTGAAGCCAAAAACATTGAACTGGAGCAGTTGAACAAGAAACTAAAGGAAACAATGGCAGAGCTA
>JALGTS010000219.1 GCA_029821255.1 Candidatus Zipacnadia bacterium | reverse complement strand
TACCTCCTCAACCATAATCGTTACCCGACACCACGCTGAAGGTCGCTGTAATAAGAATCAGCAATCACTGTGCCATTGCTAAATTGTCAGTGACATACCGCTTGATAGCAGACCTAACGATGTAGCAAGCACCTGCAAGTGACGACCCGGAGGGCCCCTGCGGAGATGTATTAAAAGGGGCGTATACTACACTGGTGCCGAAGGCCGGAGTCGAACCGGCACGGGCCAAAGCCCACTGCCTCCTGAGGACAGCGTGTCTACCAATTCCACCACTTCGGCACCAATTCCAACAACTGTTTATATCCTACGCAAACTTAGCCCAGTTGTCAAGACCTGTGCCCAAAAGGCAGACCGGCACGTACCTTGGAGGAACAACCGCCATCTACGTCGAACAAACCAGGGTAAATATACTGCTATGCCGGTGTCCTGCTATTACGCCACTATTCGGAATGAGAAAGGTGACCATAGTGATTGACCTTACTGCTGCGCAAGAAAGCCAACTGGAAGAGCTATTGGTTACTATGACCTTGGAAGAGAAGGCGGCCCAGATTGCGGCGGTGCCGGTGCAAGAGCTGCTGGATGACAAAGGCAAGCTCTCGCATGCCCAATTGGAGAAGCACCTGTGTTATGGCATCGGCCAGATTGCCCGCTTGTCTGGTTCATTGGAGGTCGGGCCGGAGCAGGCAGCTCAGATGGCTAATGAGATTCAGCATTTCCTCACTGCCGAGACACGCCTGGGCATTCCGGCTATTGTCCACGAGGAATGTCTCAGCGGGCTGATGGTGCGTAATGCCACTATCTTTCCCCAGGCGATTGGGCTTGCCTCAACGTGGCAACCCTCCCTGGCAGAGCAGATGACCGAGGTAGTGCGCCGCCAGGCTCGTGCCATTGGCGTCCACCACTGTCTGTCGCCAGTGCTTGATGTCGCCTGGGACCCACGCTGGGGACGCACTGAGGAAACTATGGGTGAAGACCCCTACTTAGTCTCCCGTATGACAACTGCCTTTGTCCGTGGTTTACAGGGCGATGACCTGCATAAGGGCGTCTGTGCCACGCTAAAGCACTTCGTGGGTTATAGCTTCTCCGAGGGGGGACGCAATATCACCTCGGCGCACATCCCCCGCCGCGAACTGCGCGAAATATTCCTTTACCCCTTTGAGGTAGCAATAAGGGAGGCCAATGCGGGCGCGGTGATGAGTGCTTACCATGACATTGATGGCATCCCTTGCAGCGCCTCGCGCGAACTGCTCACCGATATTCTCCGCAACGAGTGGGGCTTTGATGGAGTAGTTGTCGCAGACTACGGCACCATTGACTTCTTGTGTACACTGCATCACACGGCAGCAGACAAAACAGAGGCCGCTCGGCAAGCATTGGAGGCAGGCCTGGATGTGGAACTGCCTACTTGGAACTACTACCGGCAGCCGCTTATAGAGGCGGTCCGGGACGGCAAGATTGAAGAGAAATACCTGGATCGCGCTGTTCGTCGCCACCTGCGGCTGAAGTTTGCCTTAGGCCTGTTTGACGATCCCTTCGTGGATGAGACCAAGGCCGCCCGGGTCTTTGATATGCCCACCGATCGTCAGCTATCCCGAGAGATTGCGCGCCGTTCAATAGTACTACTGAAAAACGAGAAACAACTGCTGCCGTTGTCGCCTGACATTGAGTCAATCGCTGTGGTCGGCCCGAATGCCGACAGTAAGCGCAATCTTAGCGGTGATTATTCATATCCCGTGCATATCTCTGATACGGTTGAGGGCGTGCCTGTTGTCACTGTTTTGCAGGGCATTAAGGCGAAGCTGTCCGATTGCACCCAAGTCCATTATGCGCCCGGCTGTCAGATAATGAGCGATTCCACTGAACAGATCCCAGAGGCAGTCCAAGCGGCTCAGGCTGCTGACGTGGTGGTGGCTGTGGTCGGTGACGAGTCCGGCATAAGCGATGTCGGTACCACTGGCGAGCATCGCGACCGCACTGAAATAACGCTTCCTGGCGGCCAGGAGGAGCTGCTAAAAGCTCTGTATGAGACAGGCACACCGCTTGTGGTAGTGCTTATAAATGGGCGGCCACTGAGTAGTCCTTGGCTGCTTGAGAATGTCCCCGCCATCCTGGAGGCTTGGATGCCTGGGGAGGAAGGTGGCCATGCTGTTGCTGATGTCCTTTTCGGTGACTACAACCCAGGAGGAAAACTACCTGTGTCCATCCTGCACAACGCCGGCCAAGCACCGGCGCCATATAATCGGCGCATAATCTGTTTCAAGCCCTACGTATTCACCCCTGCTGAGCCACTACTGCCGTTTGGCCACGGTCTGAGCTATACAGAGTTCCGATACAGCCAGTTGCAAGTAACTCCAGACCGACTCGACACTCAAGATGAGGTTACTATAAGCTGCACAGTTGAGAATACTGGTAAAGTGGCTGGTGATGAGGTAGTCCAGTTGTATTTCCGCGACGAGGTGGCCAGCATCAGCCGTCCGCGCAAGCAGCTTGCTGGATTTGCCCGCATTAGCCTGGAACCGGGAGAGAGCAGGCAAATTATATTCACCGTTCCAGTTGAACAGCTGGCCTTCTATGATCGGCAGATGCGGCTGGTAGTTGAGCCGGGCGATTTTGCCATTATGATAGGTAGCTCCTCGGAGGACATCCGGCTGGAGGGTAGCTTTACAGTGCTCCACGAAAGAATAGTTGCCACTGCCGATCGTCGCTATGCCACTGAGGTTGCTATAGAGTAAGGTCGCCGAGACCAATATTGAGAACGAACGGTTGGAAGCAGCCATTAGCTATTGTGATAAGGCAACTTCCGCGTTTGTCAAAAGTGCGCTGCGTCTCCTGCACATCCCCCATCAATCACTCGACACAGCACCTGCAGTATGGTAGAATAAGCAAAACCCCGCGCATATTCGAACAGCTAACTGCTATGCACACCCAGAGCAATTCGCCACCGGAATTAGACCTCGGTAAGCCCTTGTCCCGTGACTTCTATGACCGTGACACCCGCGTGGTCGCTCAGGAACTGTTGGGCCGGATACTTGTCCATCACGAGCCGGAAGGGACAA
>JALGTS010000218.1 GCA_029821255.1 Candidatus Zipacnadia bacterium | reverse complement strand
TCGTATCTGCACTGGCGAGGTCTGCGAGCGCAGCAAGACATCGTCACTAATATAAAACGTCATTTGCTCGTCCATCGCCGGATGAAACTCGGGGTAGTTAAGCGCCTCAAAGCTATAGTAATAATCTTCAACTTCTGGGCCCTCCGCCACACTAAAACCCAAACCCAGGAAGATTTCAATCATCTCGTCCAGGGTCGCCAGTAGCGGATGGCGTCGCCCGATGCGCGGCGCACGGCCTGGCAGAGTCACGTCAATCTCCTCAGCAGTCTCCCGTGCCATTGCCTGCCGGGCAAACTCCTGCTGACGCTGTTGGTATGCCCGTTGGAGCGTTTCCGATATACGGTTGGCCAGCTTGCCAACCACCGGACGCTGTTCCTTGGGCAAGCTGGCGATATTTTTTATAATCTCACGTAGCCGCCCGTGGCGCCCCAGATATTGGACCCGTGCCTGTTCAAGCTGCTCTTCGTTCTCAGCATTCCGGAAGGCCGCCGCAGCCTCCTCACCCAGTTGCTCAAGCTTATCTTCCATCACAATCACCTCAGTTAACTACCAGCCGGCAAACCAATTACATACAATAAACCCTCTGTCATCGTCTTGGGACGGAACCAGAGGGTCTTCGCCATACCACCCAAGTAGAGCGGACTGCGGTAACGGTGCAGTAATCCGGCCTGGCTTACTGAGTCCAGCCGTTGCAGTCTATCTCGCAGACGCGCTATTTGCTGTTCAGCCGGCGGTTCGGGGGCGAACTTCAGCCACGCGGTCACTGGAGATGCTTCCAGCCGCGGCATCTCCTCTCTACAGTTCCATACGCAGCCTACTTCTCCCCGTCGTCACCTTTGTGTGGTCTCAAATTGCCTCCATTAATTATACTGCTACTGAATCCATTTATCAAGGGCACCTGCCGCAGAGTCTGTTACCAGGAAGGACTCACCGCGCGCGTGGCGAAATGATTAAGCATCAAGGAGGATACGAGCAGTGACCAGCACATCCAACGAGCAAGAAAGTGGCCACCAGGCTATAACGGGCGATACGCCACGACTGGTGGGCCTGCTGGTATTCTTTGGCGGTATAGCTATGATTGTGATGGTCTTCCTCTGGGCTTATGCGCTTTACAATAGCGTTGGTGATGAGCTAAATCAGATAGCCATTAGCCAGGCTATACCGACGACTCACCCCGCCGCCGGCGACAGTGAACGCCCACCGAGTGCCACTACAGAAGAGGTTACCGTTGCCACCCCCAGGTCGGGAACAAGCCTCGTTGGTGTGGCTACGGTCTTCGCTTTGAAGTTGCTATTTCTGGCACTGATGGCCTGGGCCGGCGCACTGGTAGCTAGCAAGGGCGTAGCTATGACCAGACAAAGCCCCTAAGAGCTACCTGCCAACTTAGCAGAGAGTTCAGGATCTACCGCCAACCTTAAGCAAGACATCCGCCAGCCTCTGAGCCACTTGGCTCCAGCTATACTTCTCCACCACCCGTTGCCGACCTCGGTGGGCCATCTGCCGCCGTTGGTCAGGACTGTTCAGCAGCCGTTCTATGCTTTCAGCAAGTACCTCTATATCTCCCTCTGGGAAGATTATCCCACCACCAGTCTCATTGATCAAGTGGGGAATATGGCCCGAATCTGAGCCAATCACCGGTACTCCACAGGCCAGCGCCTCAATGATAACGCGGCCGAATTGCTCCTTCCAACGCGATGTAGTTCGGGAAGGGAGCACCAACACGTCCAACGCGTTTAGGTATGCCGGCATCTGATGATGAGGGACGTGCTGAATAACTGCGACCCGAGGCTTAGCCATGCTGCGCCGGGCCAGCTCGGTGATCTCAGCGCGCAGCGGCCCACCACCAATTAGCACAACACTGAATTCGGGTGCTCCGTGTTGTACAGCTAATTGTGCTGCCTCCAGCAAATCCCAAACACCTTTGTCAACATCCAGGCGGCCAGCATAGCCGACCGTCGCGCCGCTTTGAGGAAATTCACGGGGACGCGGCAGATCCGGGCGAGGAGCGAAGACCGTAGGGTCTACACCATGAGGCAGAACGCTTATCGGCCCCTGGTGACCACGCGCCTCCAGCACTTCTACACATGATTGGCTCACTACAAAGATATGGTCCGCTGCCGTAAGTACTCGTTTGTATATCCACTCAAAGGGCAGGGGCAGACGGCGCTGAATATTTTCCTTACTGAAGATGACGAGTTTATAGCCTACACGGCTGGCCAGCCGCGCCGCCTGGGCAGCCACCAGACTGTAGGGCTCTTCATCAACGAACAGAATATCCGGGCGGAACTCATCCAGTTTTTGAGCTAACTGGCTGGTGTACCAATGCAGATGTATCTGGCCAGGTAGCCACACAGGAAGAGCCTTGGCATTGTTAGCAATCTCCGGTAAGGGTGCAAACTCCACTTCTCCGCTTACCGGCGCCCACCAGCGCTGCGGGCTAAACAGGCGCAGATCAATATCATCCCGTGCCAACAACTCGGCGTAGGGCCTTTGATTCAAATCAACCACACATGAGTGGCTAATGACAGCCACGCGCAATGAATCCGGACAGCCAGAGAGGGCCGGCCGGGTTGTTTGCTCAGTAGTTAGCTGTCCCCCAGCAGCAACTGGTAGGTGAGCAACAAAGAACTCTTCGATCTGGTCGGCCTGCCTATCCCAGGAAAGCAGTTGTGCCTTTTGGTGGGCAGCGCGGCCCATCCGCTCACGCAACTGCGTATTAGTAGCCAACTTGTCAAGACGGTCGGCAATCTGCGCCGGGTCTTGCTCTACCCGGAAGCCGCTGACGCCATCTTCAACAAGCTCATCTGCCGCACCAATGTCAGTGGTGACCAGCGGAAGCCCGCAGGCAGCCGCCTCCGCCACTACCAGGCCAAAGGCTTCACCGCGTGCCGGCATCACCAGGCAGTCGGCTGCCGCGTAGTATTCAACAATCTTGTCGGTCACACCCACAAATAGAACCCGGTCAGCTACTCCCCGTTGTTGGGCCAACCGGGTAAAGAATTCTTCATCACCTTCGCCAACTACTACCAACGTTGCGGCCCTCTTCATCAGCGCCAGAGCAT
>JALGTS010000217.1 GCA_029821255.1 Candidatus Zipacnadia bacterium | reverse complement strand
ATAAACCGACTAAGCAAGTTCAGATTGAGGCCAAGTTCATCGAGGTCCAGACCAGCAAGGATAAAGCATTTGGGATTGACTGGTTTGTGGCCAATGGATCAGCCGAGTTCTTCAATCTGGGATTTGCTCCCGGTGAGGGGATTAATGTGGCCCGGGTCCGCCGGGGGCGATTTGAGGCCGAACTGCGCACGTTGCTGTCAGAAGGACGTGCTGAAGTTATCAACGCACCGCGAGTGACGGCCCCGAATAACATGGAAGCTTCAGTGGATTTCACCACCGAGATTCCCTACTTCTATGCAACTGTCAGCTACAATGAGTTTGGTCAACGGACAGTGGATTTTGAGACAGATACGGTGAGCGTGACCCAGTCGTTGTATGTTACACCCAGGATCCTGGAAGACGATTCGGTGGTCTTGGACCTCTCGCCGGAAATTGATGATCAAGTCGGCACGGTGGTCGGTCCTAACGGTGAGGTCCTACCCATCGTAAGCACCCAGACGGCTCAGACGCGGGTTCGGGTTGCTGACGGCGAGACTATTGTTATCGGTGGATTTACCCGGACTAACGAGGATGTCAATATCCGCAAGACACCTCTGCTGAGCTCGCTTCCGATAATTGGTAATCTGTTCCGCTCACGCACTGTCAGCCGGCGGAAGTCAGAACTACTAATCTTTGTAACCCCAACCATCATCCGGGAAATCCCGCGGCAATAGGCTTCGCTGCGGCTACAATCAGTCAGGCACCACTATGAACGGCACAGCCCGGGGGTTGTGCCGTTCACGCGTAAGAGAGTGTTACTATGGCCAACCGACTCAACTTTTACACAGCCGGCGAGTCGCATGGGCGTCAGCTCACCGCCGTACTGACAGGTTTGCCCGCGGGGCTGCCGGTAGATGTCAGCCGGGTAGATAGTGAGTTAGCCCGTCGCCAGGGCGGTTATGGGCGCGGTAGGCGTATGCAGATAGAGGGTGATTGTGCATTGATAACCAGTGGTATACGGCACGGTAGGGCTCTGGGTACGCCTTTGGCCTTGTCCATCGAAAATCGCGATTGGCCCAACTGGGAACAGGAGATGTCGGTCACCCCGCCAGCCCCGGAGTTTGTCAGCCAGCGGACTGTTAGTGTGCCGAGACCGGGCCATGCAGATCTGGCTGGAGCAGCCAAATTTGGCCACCGCGATATGCGTAATGTATTGGAACGCGCCAGCGCGCGCCAGACGGCAGCCTCCGTTGCGGTCGGCGCTATTTGCCGCCAACTGCTTGAGCAGTTCGACATTGAGGTAGTCAGTTGCGTGGTGAACATTGCTGGAATCCGGGCAGCGGGTGGGTTGCGCTCGGATGAGCAGTTTTGGACTCGGGTGGAGAACAGCGATGTACGGTGCGGGGACGAGGAAGCCGCCCAGCGAATGCGCGAGGCAATTGATGAGGCTGCCCGGAAAGGAGATACGGTGGGCGGGGAGTTTGAGGTGTATGCAAGGGGTCTCCCCCCGGGGCTGGGTTCAACAGCAATGTGGCAGGAGCGGCTGGACAGTCGCCTGGCTGCAGCGGTTATGGGCATTCCGGCGATCAAGAGCGTGGAAATCGGCCTGGGCAAAGCTGTGGCTGACCGGCCTGGTTCACAGGTTCACGATCCTATCGCAGTTGACCGAAGCAATCGCCGCTGGCCCTTTGTCCGGCCTACCAATAATGCTGGAGGCATAGAGGGTGGTATCTCCAACGGGGAGCCGATCGTAGTCCGCGCGGCTATGAAACCGATCCCCACTCTTACGCAGCCTCTACCTTCAGTGAAGCTTCCTGACCTTGAGCCCCAGCCAGCTCACGCCGAACGCTCTGATGTCTGCGCGGTCCCTGCCGCCTCGGTAGTTGGTGAGGCTATGGTGATTTTTGTTCTGGCGCAGGCGATGCGCGAGAAGTTCGGCGGCGATAGCCTGGAGGATATGAAGGCAGCTTGGACGAGCTATTGGCAAAGACTGCAAGAGCTGTGGCAGCAAGGCGAGGAGGTGTAGAGCAGGTGGCTTGCGCTTTGCACCCGCCAGCTGGTGCCGTCATCCTGACCGGTTTTATGGGTACGGGTAAGAGTGTGGTGGCAGAACTACTGGGCCGGCGCTGGGGACTGAGGAGCGTAGACACCGATGCAATGATTGAGGAGCAAGCCGGCAGCAGCATTGCAGAAATATTTGCCACTCGTGGTGAACAGCACTTTCGGGACTTGGAGACGGAAGTTCTTACGCGACTGGCTGGGCAGTGTGGACTGATCATCAGTACGGGCGGGGGGATGCTGTTGCGCGAGCATAATGTCGAGTTGCTGCACCGGATGGGGCCGATTATCTGTTTACGGGCTAGCCCGGAGACAATCGTAGAACGGACTGCGGACAGCGACGAACGCCCTCTGCTGAACCGGCCCGACGCTGCGGTAGAGATCCGGCGACTGTTGGCCGAACGCGAAGAGGCATACCAGCGAGCCGACTACCATATTGCGACTGACGGGTTGTCTGTTGAGCAGGTAGCCGACGCTGTTGAAGAAGCGGTGAGAACTGATCCGCGTGGCTTTCTGCTGACTCCTGAGCCGGTTGAGATACCAGTAGAGCTGGAGGATGACAGCTATACAATTCATATTGGCAACGGATTGCTAAATGCGGTAGAGGAGATTGCTCCCCCTGATCAACGGGGCCAGCAGGCAGCCGTTATTACTGATGATAATCTGGAGGAGCTGTACGGATCAGCGGTAGCAGAAAGCCTGGCGCGAGCCGGCTGGAAGGTCACGCTGCTTGCTGTGCCCAGTGGCGAGGGTAGCAAGACCTTGGCCACCGCTGGGCGGTTGTGTGAACAATTGGCGGCAGCGGGTTTGGATCGCAGTAGTGTGGTATTCGCAGTGGGCGGAGGGATGATTGGGGATCTGGCCGGCTTTGTTGCTGCTGTGTATATGCGCGGGATACCGTTCATCCAGGTGCCTACTACCTTGCTGGCGCAAGTAGACGCAAGCGTCGGGGGCAAAGTCGCCGTGGACTTGCCCCGGGCTAAGAATCTGGTCGGAGCCTTCCATCAGCCGCAGGCTGTAATCATT
>JALGTS010000216.1 GCA_029821255.1 Candidatus Zipacnadia bacterium | reverse complement strand
GTGAAAGCCGCTGGGTTGCACAGACTAACAGGGGACACAGGTACCAATGTTTGATGTCATTACAGTTGGCAGCGCCACCGAGGATGTCTTCGTCAATATTGACGAGACCCAGCTTATCAGCTTCACAGATGCCAATCGCAAAACCGACTATTTGGCACTACGCTACGGAGCGAAGATCACCGTTGACAGCACCATTCTGGACACCGGAGGTGGCGGAGTCAACACAGCGGCCACCTTTGCCAAAATGGGCCTGAAGACAGCGGCCTTCTCCAAGATTGGCCAAGACCTGACCGGCCGACGAGTCATTAACGAGTTAAACCAACGCGGCGTGGATACCTCCCTGTTCGTGCAGTGTCCCGAGTATCCAACTGGCATCTCTGTCATTTTGACGGGCTTTACCGGCGACCGGACAATCCTGGTTTCTCGCGGCGCTGCCAACTACCTCCAAGACAATGACATCCCTTGGGAGGAGATTGCGCAAGCGAAGTGGATTTACATCGCCTCACTACACGGAGAAAGCGCACCTTTGTTCAGCAAGTTAGCTATCTTTGCCGGACAGAAGGGCGTCAAGGTGGCACTTAATCCGGGCAGGACACAACTTGAGCAGGGAATGGCGAGGTTAAGCGAGGTCTTTAGTAATACTACCATCATTTTCTTGAACTGCGAGGAGGCCTATCAGCTCACCGGAGTTGAGCCTACACACGGACCCGGTGATGAACGACAGATGCTGCGGATGCTCCACCAAGCGGGTTGCCAGAATGTGGTAATGACAGTGGGCGCGGCTGGCTCCTGGGGCTACGACGGACGCTCCTTTTATACCATCCCAGCATACCCGACCAAGGTGATCTCAACGGTCGGAGCTGGCGATGCCTTCGCCGCAGCCTGCGTGGTAGGGATGTACAAGGGTCTTCAGCTCAACGAGGCCATGCACATTGGGGCAGCTAATGCCGCCTCAGTAGTATCGCAATTTGGAGCTAAAGAGGGAATACTGACCTGGCCAGAAGCTCAAAATTTCGCAAAACAACAGCGCAGTAGTTTACGTCAAGCCCAGCAGTACAAAGACGACTCAAGCGGCAACTAAGGAGGATTCATTTTGGACAAGATACTGGCAATACTATCATACCTAAGTGTAGGAGTGACAGTTGGAATAATATCGGCAATGCTGGGCATTGGCGGCGGAGTACTACTGGTGCCGGCCTTGCTGTTTATCTGGGCATGCAGTATGCACACAGCGGTCGGTACCTCACTGGCTGTAATAGCAGTCGGTTCATTGGCGGCGGCGACCCGCCACTTTATGCTGGGCAATGTGAACCTGGCCCTGGTAGCACCACTTGCGGTGGGAATGATGGCGGGCAGCTTCTTTATCGGCGCACCCCTGGCAGAGATGATACCCGGAGAACTATTAAGAAAGATATTTGGAGCCCTGCTCGTGGTGATGGGCCTGCGGATGATCGGGCTCTTTCCATACCTGGTTGAGGTACTTCACAACAGCGGAAGTGGATAGAACCCTGGCCGCTTTCACGGTAACTTCACGAGGACGCCGGTAGCACCTGGGCAGTTTATGATACCAAAAGATATCTCTGCGTTTCGGCTTATCAATAACCTGTACTCATATACCGACGCGAGCAGCAACCTGCAGATCTTCTTCATCACCCAATCGCTGGCCCAACTGTGGATGCCAGCTCGGCACTGCTCGGCTTATCGTTAGCGCCCAGACGGACTCAGCACCGGCACGACGCAACACGTTAGCCGCCTCGTTAAGCGTACTGCCCGTGGTATAGACATCATCAATCAACAATAAACTTTCGCCAACAACCTTCTCCGGCTGCGCAACAACAAAGGCGTCTTTCATATTAGCGCGGCGCTGGGTTGGAGTCAGCCCGATCTGGGGGGCGGTATCTTTACGGCGCATTAGGACTTGCTCCTGGCACGACAAGTCAACCAGACTGGCAAGTCGGCGAGACAGCAACACAGCCTGGTCAAAACCCCGCCAATTGCGCCGCCGAGTATGCAGCACCACTGGCACTACTGCCGTCAAGTCCTTCCAGGGCAGTCCATGGGGGTCTGCCTGCTCCATCGCCACACGCTCGGCAAGCAGCTCTGCCAATGGCTCAGCCAGGCGCCGCCGCCCGTAGAACTTGAATTTAAGCACCGCATCGCGCAGGGTGGCAGCGTGTAGCCCCACTGCCCGGGCTCCATCAAACTGCGGCGGGCTTTGCCGACACTCACCGCAAATAGTCCCTACAGCAGCCGACTCGGGCAGCGGCCTCCCACAACGCACACAGTAGGGTGACTCAACCGGCACAAACTGCTCGCGGCAGCCAGCGCAGATGACTTCGCGTCCTGGTCTCTCACAAAGCAGGCAGACCGGCGGAAAGATCAGCTCCAGTAGCTCTTCGCCTATTTTTCTTATCCGCTCCATCGCTGTCGTCTCGGCTATAACTGTTCCTTGTAAACAGTGATTACACCCGCTATGTTTGCAGTACCAGACCGGTCAGGCCTCAAACAGCTCGTACTCAATCCAGCAGCGGAGCAGCTCGGCGACACTCCAAGCCTGGGCGATGCAGCCACGAGGATAGTGGGGCACATCGCCGTCAAATATCTCAGATATTGAGCCAAGGCCCGCCTGATGTAGGTGTTCGTGCAGCGGTTCTACCAGCTCCCGCAGGTAGTTCCGCGTCTGCTCGCTTAGGCCATGTAGCTTGACATAAGCCGTCATATATGGCCCCAGTAGCCAGGGCCAAACTGTGCCCTGGTGATAGGCGCTGTCCCGGGTGTACTGGTCGCCAAAATAACGTCCCCGATAGTTAGGGTCGTCAGGTGACAGAGTGCGCAGGCCGTAATGAGTGAGCAGCTTTTCGGCAACGTGCCCCAGAATTTGGGCGGCTTGCTTGTCAGAAACCAAATCAAACGGCAGGGCCAACGCAATGACCTGGTTAGGGCGCAGTGATGCATCCGGACGGCCATCGGTGATACAGTCGTACAAGTAGCCAAGTTGCTCGTCCCAGAAATTATCCAGAAAGCTGGTGCGGGTATTGTCGGCACGCTCAGTAAATTCTGCCGCAGTCTCTGGCT
>JALGTS010000215.1 GCA_029821255.1 Candidatus Zipacnadia bacterium | reverse complement strand
ATCAGTCCACAAATGCTGCACCGCGCGCGCCGGCGATGCAAGCGTTATCCTCAGATAAGTTTCGTGGAGCAGCGCATCGAGCAGCCCTTACCGTTCACCGAGGAGTTTGACAAGGTATTCATCTCTTTCGTCCTGCACGGGTTCGAGGACGAAGATAAGCGCCGCATTATTGCCAATGCCCGGAATACTCTGAAGCAGGACGGCAGCCTGTGGATCCTGGATATGCAATGGCTTTTCCGACACCTGGAATGCGAGTTAGCCACGGAATTCTTACAGCTTGACCTCGCCCAAATGGCGGCTGAGGAGGGACTGGAGCACTTTGTCTCGCATGAGTTCGTCCGTGGTTATGTTCGCCTATTCGGAGCCCGAAAGTAGACTAATGAAAGAAGTAACCGAGTCAAATGAACAACGGAAATACAGCTCCGCCCTATGTCAGGTTCAACTTCGCTATGGGCCTAATACATGGAATCATGTATCAGGCGGGTATGGCTTTTTCCGCACCGATGAGCGTCTTACCCGTTTTCCTGAATCATTTCACCGGTTCGCAAACGATGATCGGCGTCTTCTCGGCATTGATGAATGCTGGTGGTGTGCTTCCTCAACTCTTTGTGGCAAGCAAGATACAAAGTAGGCCAAGGAAAAAGCCGGTATTGGTAGTGGCGATTTGGGTCCGCGCCGCAGTCTGGCTGATCCTGGGCTTATTGGCATATTATTGCCCGCCGGGTAAGCCGACCATCGTGTTGATCGCTCTTCTGGTGCTATTGTTCGGCTTCTCATTCGCTGGAGGAGTAGCCACCATTCCCTTTACCGACATCTGGGGCAAGGCGCTACCGGCCACGCTACGCGGGCGTTTTTTCGGTCATCGCCAGCTCTGGGGCGGCCTAATGGCGATTGGGGCGGGGTATATCGTAAAGCGCATCTTAAGCAATCCAGACATACCTTTTCCACGGAACTACGGCTACTTGTTCTTGCTATCCTTCGCCTTCCTAGCGGTGTCTTACATCGGCCTCAGTTCATTGCGTGAGCCCGAAGGCGAAACCGCGGGACCGACCCGCCACCTGGCTGTCTTTCTCAAGAAATCAGTGCGGATTCTGTGGGAAGATTCTAACTTCGGTCTTTTTGTCCTCACCGAACTAGCTGTGGGCTTTGCGGCCTTTGCTATGCCATTTTACGTGCTGTACGGTAAGAACGAACTGGGCATGGCCGCAGAACATGTCGGAACCTTGGTAGCAGCTCAGATGGCAGGCGCTATCGCGTCAAACTTGTTGTGGGCGCAGTTAAGTGATCGTATCGGTAATCGTATTGTGATTATTCTGACCGCAGCTACGGCAACAGTAGTTCCGGTGCTAGCTTTGCTATCCTCTGGTGTCGGTTGGCGATTATTGATAGCTGTATTTGTGCTGATCGGCTTTTCAAGCAGCGGAGGAGGAATCGGATTCAGAAACTACCTGCTGGAGATTGCGCCCGCGCAACTGCGGCCTACTTATATAGCCTTAGAAGGCACTCTAATGGGTTTAATCATCGTCTTGCCAATTTTGGGTGGCCTAGTGATAGACGCATTCTCCTATCAAGCTACATTTTCAATAACCTTGGCGGTATTGACAATAGCAATCTTATTGTCCTTCACCCTAAAGCCGGTCAGGAATAGTGATAGTTGATAAAGTCAATGCCCTAAGAAGTTAAGGTGATTAGTCACTTTACCTAAGCCCTAACAGCCTCCCTCCGCACAAATTCTCTGTTTTCCTAATCAGCAGAAACTTCTATGCGCAGTGGTTGTCTATAGTAGTGAATTAGACGTCAGCTGCCTGATGCGTATTGGCCCGAGAATTGCTGCCTCAAGCAGCTAAACAATTGTCAAAGGCTCAGCAGAATGCCAGATTGCCCCGAACCGGAAAAGATTCAGGCGTACGTTGACGGAGAACTGCCGGGCACCGAGGCGGCACAAGTAGCCGCGCATATCAGCCGCTGCTCGCGTTGCGCGGCGCTTCACCGCTGGCTGGCGTTGATTTCATCTAACTTGTCAGCCCAACCCCATCCCCAGCCAGCCCCGGAGCTGTTGGCAGCAATTCGCCGGGCAGTTCACGCAGCCGAGCCCGTCGCGCAGATATCGTGTAGTGATGCGCAAATTCTGATTTCTGCCTATCTGGACGGGGAGTTGACCACCCAAGAACAGTTATCAATGTGGCGGCATCTCTTCACTTGCCAAGCATGCTATCAACAGTTCATCCAAACCCAACAGATTACCAAGGCGCTGCGCCGTGTTCAGCCAGTGCCGCTGCCAGCGGGTCTGGAGGCCGGTGTTCATAATGCGGTCGCGGCCGAGATTGCCCGGCGCGAAGTCGGGGTCATCTCCCTGCTGCGCTGGCGGATTTCCAAGCGGGCGGTCGCCGCGACTGTCGCCGCTGCTGCTGCCTTGCTTATCGGGCTACTGTTGATACCGCAACGACCAGTAACGGAAACGCCCACATTGACCCAGGCGCCACCGCAGATCAGCACGCCAGCCAAAGTTCACACCACCACTACCGTCCAGCCGGCCGATGTTAAGCGGCCGATAGCTGCTGGCAACGAACGGCGAACGACTTCACCGCGCCCAGTAATAGCAAAGAGACACCGAGCTCCCGCAAGAAAATCGGCTACCCGAGTGGCTAATAACAGCCAGCCAGCCCCGCCTACCCGTGAGACAACCGTCATTCCGGCGACTTCAGCCCTGATGCCGGCGGGTCCGGAAGCGCCCCACCCGGTCCAACCCGCTGCTCCACCAACTGACACTGCTGACGGTCCACGGCTGGCGCTGTACCGGCCCGCAGCAACCGCCACGCCGCCAGTTGGCGAAGAGGAGCCCGCCAAAATAGAGTACACCCCAGTCGCAACGGCTGGCGAGAGTATCTATGCGAATCTCGAACCAGTGGCAGAAAACCGGCTCAACACCGCCCGGGAAGGGGTCAACGAACTGGTGGCGATGAACGCAAGTTACTCAAAGCGTCCTGAGCTGGAGATAGCACACTAATCCTGGCGGAAGCACTGCCCAGCGATTGCTAACAGAAGCCGGCCCCATTCCCCGCTAATTAAGTAGCCAGATTCCTGCGTTTGTCTATCACCCGAACAGCTTTACCCTCACCGGCGGGCAGCGAACCCGGTTCCACCAGCTCCACTTGAGGACGGAAGAGGAGCTCGCCTTCTAACTCCTGCCTTATATGGTCACGCAGCGCCTGCAGTTGGCGGGAGTCATCGTAGGAGTAATCTGCGCTGATTTCCACACTCACCGTCATCTCGTCCATCTCATCTACGGTTTCCAGGGCAATGAGATAG
>JALGTS010000214.1 GCA_029821255.1 Candidatus Zipacnadia bacterium | reverse complement strand
CCCACAGCGGCAAAGACCATGTAGTAACGAGCCTTGGGCCACATAGCTACCCAATGATCAAATTGGGTCAGATCCAGGGGCTTGGTCAAATTGCCGGCGGCGTCAAAATCGGCGGGTTGGGGATGTGGGAAGACTCTTGCCGTAGCCCAAGGGGTGTTGTAATGATACGATTGCATATGTGCGACAGCTGCGGGGATATTGCCCTCGTTTAGTCGTATTGACCACCACCGTCAGTGTAGTCCCACATCCCCAGCGCCAAAGTCGGCTCGTCAGGGAAGCGAAGCGGTTCGATAATGAGTCTCAGCAGGCTCTTTAATTTCTGCCCGGTACTGGGGATTTCAACCAGCACGGCCCCTAAGTAGCGGCCCGGGCAGGGAAGATCTTGAGGATGAAAGCTCATCCAGAGCTGCTGGGAGATTCCCGGAAGCAGCCTGACCTGCCATCCGTTGCTGCTGCGGGGCACCACTGGCAATGCGTCGGCGTCCCAGCGGCCCGACTGCATAGCGACGTACTCGGCCTTGTGCATCGTTATGTACTCCGGCGCTTGACCTCCGGGCAGCCCGGTGAACCTGAGGGTAGCATCCAGCGGGCTGTCGCCGAAGTTAGCGATGTTGAGAGTCTCGGCTCGTATCTCGTTGGCCATCATCCGAACTGTTAGCGTCGGACTTCTGCCCGGCCCTTTCGGGGGCAAGTCCCATGGCCCGAAGTGTTCCCAACGATTATTGTGCCAGGCGAGCAAGGACGGATAGCCTTCGGCGCGACGTAATCTGGCAACTACTTCGCCCAAGTGGCCGTGGTTAGCGGTAAGCGGGTATATTGCTCGGTAGTCGGCAGGAGGGTCATTAGGGCAGGCTTCATTAGCCTTTTGAATAGCGGCGATCTTCTCATTTAACCATTGGCGCACATCAGCTCCAACAGCCGCAGCTACTATTGCCTGGCGGATGTAAACAACATCGGTTGCAATCCAGTTGCGGATAGATAGCGCCGTCCGGTGCTGGGAGACAAATGCGCCAAGGTCAGCGATGATAGGGCCCTCCAGCGGCAACGCGAGCATTTCGTCAGGACCACGGTAGACCTCGATCTCGTCACAAAAGAGGTAGGGACCGGATACAGCAACACCCAGACGCACGAAACGCCCGTGGGTGCGCAGCCGGTCAGTGCAGAATCGGTGCTCCTGATACCCTTCAGGCGCCGGAACGCCAAACTTAGCCGACAGTGAACAAAGCTCACCGACATAATGAAAGTTGGCGCCATCGTCACTGACTAATATCAGGATCGCCGCAGGCCAGCCCACACCTGCCGAGCCCGCCGCAGTGCTAAAGGATAAGCCAGCAATAGATACAATCTCGCCCATATCAAGGGTAATGGTGACGAGATGCGGACCGAGACTTGGCCTTTGCCAGCCGACACAGCCAGGCTGGACCCAAAGGCTACCGGGCTGGCTTGCGTACTGTCCGTCGGTCAACTGTGTGGCATCGCCAGCGTCAGTACAATATTGGTAATTGGGTCTCGGATCCAGCGTGTAAGACCTGTGGAGAGCCACATTGGGTCCTGGTGGGGAAAAAGCCTCCGCTCCCGCAGTGCTGGGCAGGGCAATTGCTGCTGACAATAGCCCAATTGTGCAAACTCTTGTAGGGCGGATGCAACTTAGCCCCTCCCGGAGCCTCATTGGGGTGCCTCCACGGCGGAGACTAATTAGCTGCGAGCAGTGCTTCGCCTTCACTGTGCGGAGGGCTATTGGGCATGGTCGGGGCGGCCGGATTTGAACCGGCGACCTCGCGGCCCCGAACCGCGCGCTCTGACCAAACTGAGCCACGCCCCGACTTGGTTTCTACAGTATAGCTGCTTGGCATAAGTGCGTCAAGTGTCGGTAGCGGTGTGACGAGCGGATAGGTGTTGGAGGGTAGCCAGGACGGTTGTGCCTCCTTTGACTTTTCGGCAGGTATCGTGTAAACTTTCAACTGCGTTATCATGTGTATCTTACAGCAACTACTTGGGGAGGACTGACACGTTGATTCTCGCCAATGATCTAAAACCGGGTCGGACCATCGCTCTGGATGGCCGGGTAATGCAGGTGCTTTCCGCGGAGAATTTCCAGCCGGTTGGGCGAGGTGGAGGACTGGTGCGCACCAAGCTTAAGGACGTGGAGGGCGGAGGTGTATTTGAGAAGACCTTCCGCAGCGATGAGAAGATAGAAACTGCCCATGTCCAACGCCGCCCGCATCAATATCTGTACAGCGATGGTCAGTACTATCACTTTATGGATAATGAGTCTTATGAGCAGGTGCAACTGTCCAAAGAAGACTTAGGCGAACAGCATTTGTGGCTCAAGGAAGGCGAAAACGTCACATTCGTCAGCTACGAGAACAAGCTTATTGGCGTTGAAGTACCCAATACAGTTGATCGTCGCGTCGTCAAAACTGATCCCGGCGTCCGAGGTGATACTGCCACTGGAGGCGAGAAGCCAGCCGTAATTGAAGGCGGTGCGACGGTAATGGTTCCTCTGTTCATTAGTGTTGATGACGTAATCCGCGTAGACACCCGCACCGGCAAGTACGTGGAGAGGGTAGGTAGCTGAAGGGGATCATCCCTTGGGCTGCAAGGGTTGTAGTTAGCGGGGCCGGGAAGCTTATGCCAATGGGTATCTGGGTAGCTTCCGGAGACGGAGATACCGATGTTTGTAAACCATTGTCATCTGATGCCGGAAGGTTCGTTAGATAGTAGTGACCCTCAGGCGGGCACGGTCGCTACTCTACTGGATATAATGGACGAACTGGGTATTGAAAGGGCGGTCGCTTTTGCGCCTCTGCCTGGCTATGTTGAAGACGCATACCAGGCCAATCAATGGCTGTGGGAGCAGGTCCGCGACAATCGGCGTCTGGAGGGGTTTATGACACTGAACCCGACCGACTCGCGGTCATTGGCTATTGCGGAGGAGTTTGCCGAAAAGGGCCTGCGGGGCATCAAGACTCATCCGCCAATCTACCGTGCGCGCATAGATGATGAAGCTGCTTATCCGTTTTATGAACTGGCTGCCGGCCTGCGGTTACCAATTCTGTTCCATACGGGCGTACACGGCTGGCTTCTGGATAATTACCGGCCACTCTTAGTTGATCGTATCG
>JALGTS010000213.1 GCA_029821255.1 Candidatus Zipacnadia bacterium | reverse complement strand
CTTGGTGATTTCGTGCCACAGTGCGACGAAATACCTTATAAGCCGCTCCGGCTTAGTGTCTGGAATCTCGGCCATGACGAACCCCTGAAAGTCCATCTCGTGGAGCAGGCATATCAGTTCGCCGAATGGATAATTACCATAGTATTCGTCAAATAGATCGTGAGCGTGGACCAGATCGATCCTGTCGCGCAAAAGCTGAAAGTTCTCGCGGATCGAGCCGTCTACAACATCGGTCCGGTTGCAGTTCCAGCAGACGTAAACCTGAGGGTGGTCGGCAATGTCCATTATAGTTTTGATGTGCTTGGGGTCAGAAGTACCGGGGCCGTGGACCTCCAGCCAGATCTTTATATCCTGTTTAGCAGCATAATCGCCTACCTGCCTCAGAGATTCTCCAATTTGGCGCAGGGTCTGAGCAACGGGGATTCCTTCGGGAAGTGCATTCGGACGGACCTTGACGCCCTCGGCTCCGACATCACGGGCAAGGTCTATGAACTCGAAGGTGAGTTTGATCTGCCTCTGTAGCTCCTCAGGATCGGGGGAGTGATACTCACAGGTCGAGCCCAGGCCGTGGAGGGCGACATCAGTGAGGTTGAATCTGTCGCGAACTGCCTGGCGGGCGGCCTGGTCCAAGTCCGGCTCAACGCCGTGAGCGTGTGTAGTGCGTAGCTCCAGGCCCTCTAAGCCGGTTGCCTCACACAAATTGATCAGTTCATCGAGGCTCATCTCTGCTGCAATGTTGTACGTAATGGTTCCTATTTTCATCTGTAATCTCCCTTCGTATTGGCCAGTAACAGGAAACACTCCTCGTTACCTGTCGGTCCTCGGGCTGTTTGTGTATTGTTGTTAGCCGATGTAAGTTGGACTCCTCCAGGCCGTCCGGGCGCTGGACTGTTATGGGTGTGCATAATAATAGGCTGGCTTTGTGTCTTTGTCAACGAGGTCAAACCGGCCGGCAAAATTCTGTAAGGCGACAAGCTGGTGAACCATTGTCGGCCCGCTGGGGTCAATTCCTCTGTAAACCGCATAATAGCTGCCTTCTGCTCGGTATTGTAGGGTCCTCGTCGGCCTTGAGTTATGGACTGCGCCAGAAGGCCAGGGGGATCAGATCGTCTTTGTCCAGCTCGCCAATTGCGAGGAGAACTACCCCATAACTTGCAGCCAGACCGAGACACTTAAGTACCACCACCCAACCGGTGATGGGAATATAAGTCCCGGCAAGGTAGACTAAGCTGCCGGCCAATAGAGTTCGCGGGACGGTCAGTGGCGGCAGTAGTGCCTGGAATTCGCGCCACACCAGGGCGCTGAGAATGATCGCGGCCAATGCTGCTGTGGCCGTCGTTGCCAGGCTGGCTCCGATCATTTCATAGCGAGTAACCAGCACGTAGTTGAGTATAATGTTGATAGGCACGACAGGAACGAAGGCTACCAGGCACAAAGTTGGCTTGCCAGCGGAGACTAACACAGTCTTAGCGATGAACTCTATAGCGAAAAACAAAGCGGCGAATATCAGACCGACGGTTGGATAAGCAGCCGGCGCAAAGTCAGCTCCGAATATGAAGACAATCAGCTCTTTTATACTGCTGCCCAAGACCGCGATTGCAGCTACTGCAGTAATAAAAGCAAAGCGGAATGATTGCCGGATGAGCCGCTGATAACTGGTCTTGTCTCCCCGGGCGATTGCCTGAGTGAGAGTGGGGAAGACCGCGCCGGAGACTGCCACCGGCAGCATCATCAGCGCCCGTGAGATATACT
Organism: Candidatus Zipacnadia bacterium; assembly: GCA_029821255.1. Taxonomy (GTDB): domain Bacteria; phylum Armatimonadota; class Zipacnadia; order Zipacnadales; family Zipacnadaceae; genus JALGTD01. Next base: position 1,377 of record JALGTS010000213.1, on the reverse strand, counting down.
GGGCCAGCCCGTAGTATCCCCGGTCATACCCGCTGAGCAGCCGTGTGATGAACCACAGGTCCATATTTTGGACAGTCCGCCGCATCAGGGTGATGCCGGCCAGCGGCAGGCCAAACAGCACTACCTTGCCGGTCGGCACCGTGCCCGGTTTCAGGGAAACTCTGCTCCACAGCCATGTCACTGCCACACCCACTACTGAGGCCAGAATGCTGCCGATAATAGCGCCTCGCACCGATAGCCCCAGCGCAACAAGACCGATCATCAGGGCAGCTTTGGCCAGCCAGTAGATAGCCCACGAGCCAGCATAGAAGCTGTATTTCCGTCGCCCGGCCAGTACTTCGGCAAGCGCGATAAACAACGGAAACAACATCAAGTCGGCGCTGAATAGCCACAGATAGGGAACCAATTGGGGGGCGGCCAGCATCTGGCTTACCAGTGGCGCCGAAGTGATGCCCAGTATCATCAGCACGGTGCCCCAGCCGAGGGTAGTGCGTATCGCCGAGCTGGCTGCGCCTCGCCACTGCTCGTCGGTCTCGGCCACAAAGCGAGTGGTGGCATTGCGTACCAGCGCCTCGCCGATTGCTTCCCACCAGATGATTACCGAGGTGACGACAGCCAGCACACCATACAGCTTCGGCTGCAGAGCGCGGGTGAGGTAGATATGGGTGGCTACACCACAGCCGGCCATGACCAGTTGGGCCAGGCCCAGCTTGACGGTGCCTCGTGCTGTGCTGCGGTTGTGTTCGCTCATTAGGGTGTCTCGGTGTTTGGTGAAGCGCTAATTCTGTCGCTATGTCAGCTTCAGACAAGCAGTTCGCGGTCGGGCTTGTTTGCCCTTCTCTTTTCTGCCAATGCCAGTCGTGCATTGCCCTTCAGTGTTTTGCCCGTGGCCTACTGGGACCGATGAAATCTATTTGCCTACTCTTGACAGCCCCAAGCTGTGTGCTTTAGTATCGCGCACACCACGGTCAGTTGCAGTGTGCGCTGTGCAGTTGTATGAATGTTTGGAAGTAAGGAGGCGTAGTTATGAGTGATGCGAAGCCCTTAATCTTCGCCCAGATTACCGATATTCACATTGGTGACGGCTTCAATCCGCAGGAAGCTGCCTCTAACCTGCGTTGGGCTTTGCGCGAGATTGGGGAACTGGAGCCACAGCCGGTCTGCATCCTGGCCACCGCCGATCTGGTAAGCGGAGGTACGGAAGCTGAACTGGAGGAGTATGCTCGGCTGGCGGCTGACTCGCCAGTGCCGATCTATGCGTTACCTGCTAACCACGATTTGTGGGGCGAGCAAGACACTGGGGCCTGGGAACGTCTGATCGGGCCTCTACGTTGCAGTGTGGACCTGCCGGGTCTGCGGGTGGTACTGGTAGACGAT
>JALGTS010000212.1 GCA_029821255.1 Candidatus Zipacnadia bacterium | reverse complement strand
CAGAAGGGTCTCTCCAAGTTCGTGACTTTCTGCGGCGAGGTCACTGATTCAGAGCTTGGTGCCTTGTATCATGCGGCAGACCTCTTCATAATGCCCAGTCGGGATATGAATGGCAAGTGCCGGGAAGGCCTGGGTTTGGCGTATCTGGAGGCTGGTCTGTGTGGGCTCCCGGCTATTGGGAGTAGAAGTGGCGGGGTTCCCGATGCCATTGTGGATGGCGAAACGGGTTTGCTGGTAAATCCAGAAGACCCTGCGCAGATTGCTGACGCGATCATACGCTTAATATCCGACGAGGCTCTTGCCCGGAGGCTGGGACAGAACGCACGACGCCGCGTGCTTGATGACTTCACCTGGGAGCGGGTTGCCAAACGCTTTCAGGACGCACTCAGAAGGTGGGAGTTGACTGCGGGCTGTTGAACAGCAAAATCCCGCAGTCAGACCAGATAGCCAAATACGACGCTGCCGCTATTCTCCACTACTCCTGTATCTGTATGCGTGCGAACCGGCGCCGGCCCACGCGCAGCACGTCCCCATTGGTTGCTGGCACTTCAGCAGTCTCGTCAGCTATAGTTTCCTCGTTGATGGAAACCGCGCCCTGGCGGATTAAGCGGCGCGCCTCTCCTTTGCTATTGGCGAAGTCAGCCTGCATAATCAAGTCAACAATCCAGATGCGGCCATCTTCCAGATCAGCATTGTCAATAACGATATCCGGCATCTCTGAGGGCTGCTGGCCAGCGGAAAAGACCCGGTCAAACTCCTGTCGGGCATCGGCGGCAGACTCCTCTGAGTGATACATCGCGACGATTGCCTCGGCCAGATCGGCTTTGACCGAACGAGGGTGAAGGCTGCCGTTGTCCAGGGCTTCTTGCAGTTGCTGAACTTCGGCGGGTGACTTCTCCAGCAGCAGCCGATAGTAGTCGGGCATAATCTCATCGGGAATAGACATCAATTTGCCGAACATCTCGCCGGGTGGTTCAGTGATACCTACATAGTTGCCCAGCGATTTGCTCATTTTCTTCTCACCGTCGGTGCCTACCAGGAGCGGGAAGGTCATTACTACCTGAGGTTCCAAGCCGTAAGCCCGCATAATATCGCGGCCGACCAGGAAGTTGAAGAGCTGATCGGTACCCCCCAGTTCAACATCAGCTTTAACGGCTACCGAATCATAAGCCTGGATTAGGGGGTAGAGCAGCTCCAGAACGGTTATGGGAATCTCGTTCTTCAGGCGCAGGGCGAAATCGTCGCGCTCCAGCATCCGGGCGACACTGTACTGAGAGGCAAGATTGAGCAGCTCAGTGGTAGTCATCTCAGTGAACCAGGAACTATTATAGACGATCTGGCAACGGTCGGTGTCTAAGATATGCCCGACCTGCTCGACATAGGTGGCTGCATTAGCCTTGATTTCCTCGTCACTGAGTATTGGTCGGGTCTTGGTGCGACCCGAGGGGTCACCGATGCGACCGGTGAAGTCGCCGATGATAAAGATAACCTGATGGCCCAGATCCTGGAACTGCTTGAGCTTACGCAGGGGGATGCTGTGACCCAGGTGCAGATCCGGCGCGCTGGGGTCGGCCCCATACTTGATGCGCAGTGGGCGGTTCTGCTTGAGCTTCTCCAGCAGTTGCTCACGAGTGATCAAATCAACGCAATTGAGGGTGAGTAGTTCAAGCTGCTGCTCAGGTGACATAGTCTACTGCGACTCCCTATATGCACAAACTAACCCCTTACAGGACCAATGTTGCTCCGTCCCGGTGCTGATGGATATTGATTCAGGCATTGGGTGACTGCTAACAGTAGGCTGACGCTTGCTACTGTTCGGTGACGGCCTCAGCCTTGATGATAATTTTGATCTTCTGCCCACATTTAGGGCAGGTGATAATGAAGCTCATTTGCCCCTCACCGACAATATTGCCAGCTACCTCGCTGACCAGTGGTGGAGGCAGCGAGATTTCACCCTCAGCGGGAGCTTCTTCCGCCGGTGGGGCCTCTACTGCTTCTTCGGCCGGTGGTGCTTCCTCTGCTGGTGGTGCGACTTCCTCGGGCGCAGCAGGCGTTTCCGCAGGTGCCTCCTCCGGCAAAGGCTCACCGAGCACGATTTTGGTGATGAAATTGTCTGGGGAAAAGTCAGTTCCCGCTAGCGGGAAGGCATGTACCGCCGGCTGACCTTCAATGCTTACCTCACTGGCATGAATCAGCCAGGTCGGCTTGCCGACAATCTTCTCCCCTTCCTTGGTAGTGAGCGTAATCTGCTCTATCTTCCAGCTTGGGTCCTGCTCAGTACCCACATTAGCCCAACTGGCCTCCAGCATTTTCAGGTCGGAGGCCGGCACCGTGCGGTCCTCGCCGTCAACTTCCACGGTGAAGGCCCCGCCCCCGCCCAGCAGAGTACCGATACCTGAGCCGGGAACCACGCCCAATTCGGCGATGCGGATCACGCCGCTGAGCGTCTGCCCACTGCGCAGGTAGACAGTACCCTCCAGCTTACCAGCGTCCTGGGCAAAGGCACTGACGCCCAGGAGGACCATCGCAATAACTATCAGTGAAGTCTTAAGCATGCGAAGTCTCACCTGTGTCACCATCCTTTCAAGAGTTTGGCTGAATAGTGATGCTTGACTGATTGGTTATGCTATTTGTTGGACCTGCGCAGATGCAGCGTCTCAACAAACGCCTCTATACGCAGCTTGTTGCGGGCATCCAATGGTCCGGGGCGTTCCCCCTGGATCGTCAGCACCGGGCAGTTCAGGCGCTGCTTAATGATGATATCTTCAATCTCCCGGAAGCAGAAGGTCTGGGTATAGTGAATGACGCCGTCCAGTTTGCGCTGCTTGATCTGGCGATTGACGTCTTCAATGCGTCCAAAGACGTCGTAAGGGTAGGTATAGCGCCGATACTGGCCCAACAGGTCATCTTCAAGTCCCTCAATCATCGTGAACTGGCGCTGGACCTCGTTGTAGAGGACCTGCCCGCCCAGACTTTCAATGAACTCGTACAGGTTGCTAATAATGGGCGGCACCCCCATATACCCCAGCCGGACCGTTGGCCGTGCCACAGGCCGCTTCCGGGCTTGCTGGTAGAACTGCTCGGCCTCGGCATGAAAGGTCGCGACATCACGGTTGAAGTCCGAACAGCACACCTGCCAGTAATGATTC
>JALGTS010000211.1 GCA_029821255.1 Candidatus Zipacnadia bacterium | reverse complement strand
ACTCTACCGGAGTGACGCCGGTGTCGTCCCCGCCGCCACCACCGCAAGAACTGCATCCAGCAAATAGTACGGCCACGGCCAGTAGCAGTAGCCGCATCTTCGGACGATCTATCCAAAAACCGGTTAGTTTGTTCGCCATCAACAGTCTCCTTACTATTAGGGCTTGACCCGCCGAGGCAACACGTAAACTCTGGCCACAGCCTCTTTTCCTCCCTGCATAGCTCTATACCTGTGGCACAGAGGTGGGCCCATTTATCTCTTTGCCGGTAGATAGTTGACAGTATACCACGCAAGTCGTACAATTACTACCATTAGACTGTAGCACTATGCCTCTTTTTTACTGGGCAGGAGAGAGCAGATGCGGGTATCCTCCCGGGCGCGGCTGATGATGGAAACGAGGCCAGGATACACGGGCCGTGGCGCTCAGCAGGTCAGATTGCCGCGTCGTCTGAGCTGGTTGGGGATTGCCCTGGCGTCTGGGGTGGTAGGTGCCGGCAGTGGGTTGCTGCTGTTTGCGAGAGAGGTAACGCACCAGCTGTCACTGCCCGTAATTGTGGTTGCGGTTGTTGGTGGCGCCGGCTTAGGTTATCTGCTGCTGGCGATTTGTCGCGCTTTAGTGCGTGCGCTTTCTGCCTGGTGGTATCGCATACGTCAGCAGCAATTGACCAGAATGTTTCAGCGCAATCTTGCGCTTGCGGTTGAAGACCTTCGCAGCCGTTCCTCCGATCCGCAAGCCCTCACAGATCTGGCGATTGCTCTCTACCTGTGTGGTGACAACGAAGAGGCTCTTTCTTGTTTGGAGCAACTGCCCAAGCTTGGAGATGGCCCTGACACACGCTCCCTTAATGTCTTAGCGGCTGTGCAGGCAGCTCGCGGCCGTTGGCAAGAGGCGATTGAGGCCCTGTTAGCCTCGTTGCGACATGCCTCTAATGAGGATGGCCCTTCTGCCGCTAATGTGGCAACTCTACTGGCTTATCTACCGGAGGATTGGCCGGGTGAGCAGGTGCTGTATGAGGTGGTAGCTTCACTGGATGCTCGGGCCTTGAATAATATTGCCGCGCGTGCGATTAAGGCAAAGAACACCTCCACTGCACTGGATGAACTGCACCAGTCCCTTAAAAAAAGGCCCAACTACCCCCACGCACTGGCTAATCTGGGGGTACTTGAGTGCTACCAGGGGGAGTTGCAAAGTGCTGCTAAGCACCTCGATGCCGCGGCGCGACTAGGGGGTAATGCCCCCGATTTTCTAAGTAACCTTGGCGGGGTCTTGGCGATGGGTGGCGACCTGAAGGGTGCTGAGTACATACTCAAATTGGCTCGGAGGTTTAATCCCGAGCATCCCGCGGCCACGGTCAACCAAGGGTGCCTGTATGTGGCCATGGGTCGATACGAATCTGCCCTCCCGTGGTTGGCTGATCAGTACGAGGATAAGCTGGTTGGTGTGGTTGCTTGGTATGCTAAGGCCCTGGCCTATGCCGGTCTTGGTGCGTATGACGTCGCGGAAGAATATGCCCGCTGGGCCTATGACACTGATCCCGACGATCCCGAAGTAGCTACCACTCTGGGGACCATACAGTGGCAGTTAGGCAAATACTCCCAAGCACGCCGATTGTTTGAAATGGTCCAGGAGCACGCTCCCGAGCGAGTTGCCACCCGGCTTAATCTGGCCCGTGGTGAAATTGCGGCTGGCCGCTCGCGCCAAGCCTTGGAGATCCTCCGCCAACTGCGTGAGGAGTATGGGGATGACTGGCAACTGACCTTTGATACAGGGGTAGCTCACTTGCTGTCGGCTGTTGCCTACAATAAGGATGATGCCACCCGTACTGAGCAGTTGCTGTTTGCCAGTGCCTTGGATATGTCCATTGAGGCCTTCGAGGCCTGCACCAGCACTGCAAGTGATGTCATCGGCGAAGCTCACTTCAATCTGGGTCTGGCCTACTACCTTCGCGAGGATTACGAGTTGGCGAGTAACCATTTTCTGAAGGCGGCCAAGCTACTTTCCGAGGATTGGCAGACTAGATTTTGCATTGGCACAGTACTGGCTCTTGCTGCCCAGAAAGATCAAGAAGAGCATGGAACGCAATCTGGTGAGCTGACCTCGCGAGCTGCTGGGTTGTTCAAGAATGCGCAGGCCCAGTTGCGAAAGGCGGCTGAGGCAGAGCAGCCGACTGCCGAGGTTTTCTGTAATCTGGGACTTGTCTGCTACCGACTGGGTGATTATGAGCAAGCTGTTAATGCCTTTCGCCGTTTTCTGCAGATGTCGCCTGGTGCCGAAGCCAATAATAATGTTGCTCTGGTCTATGCTCGGCAGGGCCATGAGGTCTACCGCCGCGTCGAACAGAGTCATTGGCTGCCCGATGTCCGCAGAAAGAGTCTTATGGATGAAGCACAACGTATGTTCTCCCGGGCCATTCACTACTTCTATGAGGCCCTGCGTACCGAGGTGCGCAATGCCGTCTTGCATTGCAATGTTGGCTTGGCTTACATGCTCCGAAACCAGCCCCACGACATCGAGCGCGCCATGGATCACTGGCAGCAGATGCGCGAGACCGGTGGAGCCTGGGCGACCCAGCAATTCCGCAGCATGATGGAAGTAGTTGACAGCAAGGAAACTGCCAAGGTCCAATTTATGGATTCTGAACTGGAGCTGCATCCTATAGAGGTGGCGGAGGCCATAATTGGCCTACCGCCGCTGCTGGGGGAAGTGGGATATGTGGTCTTGCCGGTGATGGATACTGGCCAGTGGCAACTGGAGGCGGTAGATCCGCGGGTACAGGCTGCCCTGGTGCTGCGCAATCGGCTGGCCCGTGTCCGGCAACGTATGTATGCTATGCCGCAGTGAGCAGCAGGACACGGCCGAAATTCGCAGGGCCACTGTGGGCCATCTGCGATGGGAGGAATTATTCTTCGCACATCATTAACTTGCGAATCTCCGCCAGTAGTTCCTGCGCAGCCTGCGATATCTTGACGCGGCGCAGCCGCTCCCCACGGCGGAAGATAACACCATACTCGCCCCCGCAGGCCAATCCGAAGTCGGCTTCTTTCGCTTCGCCCGGTCCGTTCACCTCACAACCCATCACCGCCACGACGATTGGTCTGTCAATCTCCTGGAGTGCCTCCTGAACCTGCTCGGCAATGGGGCGCAACTCCACCTTGCAGCGA
>JALGTS010000210.1 GCA_029821255.1 Candidatus Zipacnadia bacterium | reverse complement strand
TGAACGAAGAAGCCTTTCCCTTCTCCGGCCTGATGGCAATTGTGCCCACATAGTGCCCCGGCCTCGCCTCCGCGGGGACGTGGACATCCAGATAAACCTGCGTATTGCGCGCGATGGTTGTATCCGCTGTGTTGCCCGGCCTCAACCATTTTGCAACCCAGCGAACCATCTCTCCGTGCCCCGGGTGTTGTGATCGGGCAAAGTCAACCTGTTCCACCGTCGGCTCCACTATGTACACATCCATGCTTGAGGCAGGAATGGTCGCCCCGTTGGGGCCTCGCAGGTCGCCGACGTCGCACCTGACAGTTCCCAATTCTACCAGGGGCCGGAGGGCGAACGTTGCCTGCTCGAACTCCCCAGGCGAGGCAAAGATGGACACTTCGTCGGTCAGTTCGCTATCTGACGGACGGTACTGCGGCAGCACCGCCCGGCGGCCTGCCGGAGAGAAAGTGATGTAGCCCCGAGCAGTGTCCACTACGCGTGGTGTAGGCTCTTCCCCGGGTGGGGTGTAGGGTGGAATAGTCGGCAGGGTGTACGGCGGAATGAGCGTCACCCTGCCATTCTTGGCACTCACGAGCGCCCACGGCGAGTCGCTGATCTCCAACTCTGGGTGACCCTCTGCGTAGATCAGTAGAGTGACGAAGTCGGTCAGCTTTTCGGTTCTTATGGGCTTTCTCTCCTCGGCACCTACCATCAATGGCCTCGCCAACAGCAACACCAACACAGCTATGCCGAGCGGTACGACTATCCCTTGATGTTTCATCAGGACTCTCCCTTCTCGGTGAGGCTCAGTTCCCCGAGGCTATCGGCTTGCCCACAGCATACCGCGTTGGACGATAGTCCTAGCCTCATCTACCTCAAAATCAGCAGCAACATGGCCTACCGAGCTATAGAAGACCCGCCCCTGACCGTAACGGCGTTTCCATACGGCCGGCATTACACAGCCGGCAATCCAAGAGTAGTGCTCACCAGTAAATGTGGTAGTCGCCAAGACTTCATTGCTCGGGTCAACATGCATATAGTACTGCTCGGAATTCATTTCAAAGTCGTCCAAGCCTGCTGTGATTGGATCATCGTCGACGACAATGTTGACTGTATAAGTGACAATTCCACCGGGATGAGCTACCCACTGTCCCCCCACCATAAACTGATATTCAGTGCAGGTACGGAACGAATCGCCCATTCCCCCGTGCCAACCAGCAATGCCTACACCCCCACGTACGGCATCAAGCAGGCCTTGGGCTTGCTCGTCCGTAATATCGCCCATAGTCCAGACCGGTACAATCAGGCTGAGCGAATTCATATACTCTTTTTCGGTGTAGACGTCCAGTGTATTCTCAATGCGTAGCTCATAGCCCTGATCCTCCAGGAAGGGCGCAAAGATGTCTACGCATTGCTTGGGTTCATGCCCCTCCCAACCGCCCCAGACCATCAGTGCTTTCTTCATTATATTCACCTCGCGTCTTAAAGTTGTTCGTTGCTGACTGTAGTCGGCTATCTCCGGATTACCGGACTGTTTAGTATCTGTGTGCAACACTGCCGAACTTGGTAGGCATATTCCAATCCTCGCCTCCATCAATAACCCACCTGGCTACGGCCTCAATCATATCATCAACTCCGTCACGATAGGGGCCAAATTGGTTGACACAGAAGTCATCATTCACCACCAGAGCAGTAGGTGGCTCTTCATTCACAATCTCCGGCTGTTTACCTATTAGTTCGGCCATTACTTTAACAATATAGCGTACCGAGACGATCGGACCAGCTACGTTGAGGACCGTTGGAGGGTTAGAACATATTGCCAAGGCCCGAACAGCGCGGTCAATGGCATCGCGCTGGGAGATGAGATTGACGTATGGCATCCCCAGAGAAATCGGCTCGCCGTCTCTGATCATCTTAGCCAGATCTACAAGCACCCCATAAGTTAGATGTTGTGAATAGGCTAATCTGTAGAAGCAAACCTTCTGTCTACTATGGCCAGACGCAGCAGCGCGAAAGGCCATCTCGCGACCTACTATACTCCAGCCATAAACACCCTTTGGCGACAGCTTGTCGCTTTCCGCCGATCCTCCATCCTGTGGCCGAGTGTGAGGATACGGATTGGCTGAAGAAAACACGACCAGCCGTGAGTCACTGTATTTCATCCCTACTTGAGCAGGAAGTACACAATTCAACTGAATTGATTTACCAGGATCTTGTGAGCTGCCGAATTTGAATCCGATCATAAAGAAGACATTCTCAGCCTCAGGAAGAGCAGCCAGAAAGTCGCTATCGGTCAGATCGCCCTGCACCACCTCAACGCCCAGATTGGCCATATGCTGTTTAACCCTGCAACCGCGCTCACCGCGAAAACGGCTGACCACCGTAACACGTGGCTCTCTACCGCTTTGCTGGTCGGCCCTCACTAAGGTCTGCACCAGTTCCGGCCCCATTTTGCCGCCAGCGCCTAATACCAGTATGGTCCCATCTATTGTAGCCAGGAGCTCAACCAACTGCTGGGTTGGCTCCGTCATAAATTCTACTAACTCGTCGGAATTAGTGATCTCGGTAATCTTCAATCTTACTTGCCTCCATGCCCCCGCGCATAATGATTATAGGGCGATTTATCCGCACCGCCACATCTTCGGCTATAGAACCGAAGAAGAGTCGATGCAGCCCGCGGGTTATTCCAGCAGCCATCACTACAATATCATGGTCTTGGGCCGCCTCGAGAATATAATGCACCCGCGATTCGGTGGCCACCGCTCTGTAACGGGCCTCACCAGGAAGATCCTGACACTGCTTCCAAGCAGTTAGCTCCTCTTCGCTGTCTGCCAGGTCGCTGTCGGAACTCTCCGGAGGCATAAGACGCAGAATAGTTATTTGGTGCTCCATGACTGTAGCCAGTGCCCGCACCATCGGGTACACAACGGCAAAATCGTCAGGGCCAGTTATGGGTACCAGTATCCGCTCGGTGTGCAAATCACCGGCCAATCTCAGTGCTACTACCGGGCAGACTGCCTCGCGGACCAACGCATCCACACCCTGGCAAAACTGCGCGCCTTGCTGAGCACCGGGATGAGCAACAACCACCGCCTGCGTATTGTAGGCTTGGGTGGCCTGCTGCACTCCTGACCACATATCTTGGGCGATTTCGCAGTGACAATCCAATTCATAGCCCAACGAATTTGCC
>JALGTS010000209.1 GCA_029821255.1 Candidatus Zipacnadia bacterium | reverse complement strand
CATATGCCGAATTTGCTGTTTAACGCTGTCTAATTCCGGCCCATCACCCACCAGGACAAAAGCAGCATCATCCTTCTCGCGCAACACTCGGCTGACAGCTTCAATAAGCACATCCAGATTTTTCTCACGCGACACTCGTCCAACGAAGCCGATCAACGTTATGTCATCACTGATGCCCAGCGCCTGGCGGACCTTAGTGCCGTCTACGTTGGCAAAGTCACTGACCCGAATAGGATTAGGTAGGATCTCGACCGGTGTAGTGACACCTTGCTCTTCGAGTCGGCGACGAGTAGATTCGGCCGGTGTGGTCACTATCTGGCATTTATTGCAGTAAGAGGTAACCCGTAGGTTAAGATACATCTCAACCAGCGCCGTAGGCAAGGGAACCATCGGAGCGAACAGTTCGTACTCAGTATGAACGGTAGTGACCAGCGGCAGATCATTCCAACGCGCATACCAAGCACCCCAGGCGCCAACCCACACAGGATGCTGAGTGTGGACAATATCAAACTGACGCCCCCGAAGAGCTTTGAACACCGAAGAGGAATACGGCATAGCAATAGAATAGTCCAGATCCATGGGTATGGGCAACGCCGGGAAGCGGAAAATATCATCGGGATCGCTGCGCAAGTCATATCCTTGAGGAGCTGGAGCAAAGATAGCAACCTCGTGGCCACTATTCAGCAGCCCCTCCCGATATGCAGCCACACAGTTGGCTACACCATTAACAGCCGGATAGTATGTATTAGTGAAGATGGCTACCCGCATAATAGCTATTTCGCCATAGTAACTGCCTTCTCGCAAAGGATTGTTCCCATCCGCTCATCACTAAAGTTGTTTTATCTGGGCTGGAGGATCAGGATCACGAAGCCGGTAAAGCAACTGTAGAGCGCTCCCGGAGCTATCCGTCTGGCTACCACTGTCATTAGCCAGCCACCGATCTGATGAGTATTGAGGGCAACAGTAGGCGACTATTGCAGTGGCCATTACCAGTAAGCCAAGTATCGGCAGGCTGCGCAGCGTTTGCGGAAGTACAGTAGCGCCTACCATTGGCGGGTCAGCTCCGTTTGATCCTGCTCTGAGACGGGATGCATCGGAGTTATCTGGCAAATGACTCAGCAGCCATCTGGAGGAACTCGGCGTTTGTCTTCGTCTTGCGCAGTCCGGCCAACAGAGTTTCAAGAGCTTCGGGAGGTTCCATGTTATGCAATACCTGACGAAGCTGGTATACAGCCTGCATCTCCTGATCATCGAAGAGCAGCTCTTGATGCCGGGTAGAAGAGCGGATGATATCAACTGCCGGGAATATCCCACGGTCAGCTAATTCGCGAGAGAGTATTAGGTCAAGATTACCCGTCGCTTTGAATTCCTCGAAGATCATATCGTCCATACGGCTACCTGTCTCGACGAGAATGGTGGCTAAGATGGTGAGACTTCCGCCCCCTTCAATGTTCCGAGCCGCACCGAAAAAGCTCTTTGGCCGGTACATAGCGGTGGGATCCAGGCCCCCTGACAGCGTACGCCCACTGGGATCTATGGTCAAATTGCTAGCCCGTGACAGCCGAGTGATGCTATCAAGTAACACGACCACGTCCTCACCCTGTTCAACCAGGCGCTTAGCGCGGGCCAGGACAAGCTCGGCGACTCTCATATGGTTTTCCGGCTGCTCGTCAAATGTAGAACTGATGACCTCGCCTTCGACCGATCGGGCAATATCGGTGACCTCTTCGGGACGCTCATCAACAAGCAATATCAGCAGGCGCAGGTCGTTATAGTTGGCGGTCATACAGTTGGCAATCTGCTTAATAATGGTGGTCTTACCGGCCTTAGGAGGCGAAACAATCAGCCCTCGCTGGCCTCGGCCGATTGGAGTTATGATGTCCAACAGACGGCCTGTTATGTTGGTGGGGTCGGTGGTCTCCAGTCGTATACGCTCATCGGGATAAACCGGAGTGAGGTCTTCGAAATCCGGGCGATGCCCAACCTCTTCAGGAGGAACGCCATTGATGGTCTGTACCCGCAGCAAAGACCAGTATCGTTCACTATTCTTAGGCGGCCGCACCGGTCCACTAATTACATCTCCAGTGCGCAGATCAAATCGCTTGATCTGGCTGTCGGCGACGTACACATCCATACTTGGGTCCGGCACATAGCCGTTGACCCGCAGGTAGCCGCGCCCATCAGGTTGCACCTCCAGGACCCCGTACTGGTACTTATTCCCATCCTGTTCACTTTGGGCCTTCAGTATCTTCATGCACAGGTCAAACTTCTTGAGGCTCGAGTAGCCGGCAATATCCATACTGGCGGCGACCTCTCGCAGTTCGTCTACCGTCTTTTCCTTCAGATCCGACAAGTCTAACATAGTGCACCTCTCGACAGCTTACTCATTGGTTGGTAATTTGGGTGCTGCAGCATCTTCATTAAGCACTGCTATAAAGGGCAGATTACGAAAGCACTGAGCATAATCCAGGCCGTATCCTACCACAAAGTAGTCAGGAATCTCAAAACCTATATAGTTAAGCTCCACAGTTCTCTCGCGGCGAGCCGTCTTGCTAAGCAATGTACAAACCTTTATAGAGGCAGGCCGGTGCGCTGCTATCAGCCGTACCAACTCGGAGATTGTCCGGCCGCTATCAACAATATCTTCAACGATCAGCACGTCCTTACCAGTCAACGACAAATTCAAACCCTTGCCAATAACTACCTCACCACTGGAGACAGTATTGTTCCCATAGCTGGAAGCATCCAGAAAATCAACCTCACAGGGCCTGTCGAGCTGGCGCATCAGATCGGACAAGAAGACAAAACTGCCAGTAAGTACTCCGACCAACACTAATTGTTTGCCTTCATAATCAGTAGTAATCTGCCGAGCAAGCTGTGCGATGCGCTCTGCAATCTGCTCCTGGGTGATAATTACGTTACCTATCTGCGCGTTACAGTAGGCCACAATTTGCCCCTTCGCCATCGCCGGAAATGGTGTGGAGGACGAACTGCGCAAGGATATCCGCCGCTGTGTCGCCGGGCACCTCAACTCGTATATTGGCTATAATGCCCAAATCTTCAAGGCCTACCATCAGTTCGCTGTCCACCTACCTCACAGCCTGCTGGGAAGCGTGCACACTATGGAAACCACATAAAGGATTAACTGAAAAAACCTTTAAGCTACAACTGTACCCGGCTGCGAATATGTAAACTTACCTCGGAACACCA
>JALGTS010000208.1 GCA_029821255.1 Candidatus Zipacnadia bacterium | reverse complement strand
TATAGGCTATAAAAGGCAAAGTCTTCCGGCGGGCTATACGTCCATTCCAGTTCAATGGCTCCCCCGGAATCACTGGGGCGGTCGTGGGCGGTCAATGTAGTGATGGGGGGCGGGGCTAAGTCATTGCGAGATTGCACCGGCCCGACTATCTCCGAGTCGGTGTACAGGGTGTCAGCAACGGTTCTGATAATATAATAATAGTCCACGCCATCGGTCACGGTGGTGTCATCGTATTGTTGGGTGCCGGGGGGGAGCGAGTCAATATTGCTGAACTCACCGGAGGCACCGGTCCGCCGCTGGACAATATAGCTGGTAACGCTGTTGCTGCCGCCTCCGTCATCACCTGACTTGATCCAGGTCAGCGTAATGCTGCCGCCTTGATCGCCGATAGTGTCGGCGGCCTGCAGGTTGGTGACCGGTGCGGGCGGCAAGACCAGTCCCAAGGCGCGAGCTGCGTTGACCCGACCGGTGCCCAGCATGCCTGCGTAGCCGGGATTCTGAGGATCAATGTTGTCGGTGGTGGCGCGAATTATCTGGTAGACGGCGGCAGGATTGCCCCGTAGACCGGGATTGTGGGCGATGATCAAGGCCGCCAGGCCCGAGACAATGGGCGTAGAGAAAGAGGTGCCGTCGTTCGTATACCAGTAGTCGTGGAACTTGGGGTAATTATCATCTTGGAACGCCGGACCATAGATGTCCACACCGGGTGCGGCTACATCCACGAAATTGGCGGTTGACCCATCCCAATTGGCGAAGTCAGCCTTGTGGTCCAGACTGTCGGTAGCGGTGACTCCCAGCACGTAGTTGTCGGTTAGCGGATTGGGGCCGTCGTTGCAAACTGGTGACCTCTTGTTGGATTCGGTAAGTTCAACTCCGTCGTTGCCAGCGGCGCATATCACCAGCTTACCCGACTCATAGGCTGCGTTGATGGGAGGAGAGAAGCCGCTGCTATATCCGCCTCCCATACTCAGGTTGATGATATCTGCCCCATTGGCGGTGGCGTAATCAATGGCCTCAGCTACAATGGAGACAGAGCCACTCCCGCTGGCGGGGAAGACCTGCAGGACCATAATCTGGGCATGCCAGTCCATTCCGGCGGTACCCCAGGCATTGTTGCCCACGGCGGCAGCGGTTCCTGCAACCAGCGTGCCATGCGAGACATTCTCGTCTGAGCCGCCCGTCGGCTGCGGCGTCGGGTCGTTGTCATCATTGTAAAAATCATAGCCGTGAACGTCGTCCACATACCCATTGCCGTCATCGTCAATATCATTGTCCGGGATCTCCCCGGAATTAGTCCAGATCTTGTCAGCCAGGTCGGGGTGATCCATGTCGCAACCCGAATCAACCACGGCGATAGTTACCGTATTGCTGCCAGTGGTCACATCCCAGGCCAGGGGGGCATCAATCTGGGGCAGGTGCCACTGTTTGCTGTATTCGGGGTCGTTGGGAATAAATGCAGGGTAGACCAGCGTATCAGGGACGGCAAATTCCACCTCGGGGCGACTTTGGAACTGGCGGGCTGCCGCCATCAGGTCGCTACTGGGGGGCAAGTCAATAATCACCAGGCCGCTAAGGGGTAACACTTTCTTTACTCGGCTGTTGCCAGCGGCGGCTATTGTTCCGACCTGCTGGGGGCCGACGTGTGGGCGCAGCTTGATGATCAGCCGGTCGGCTACTGCCCGCGCCGGCATCATCCGCACTGTGCCATTGGCAGCAGTCACGGCATACGGCGGACCCGGAATAGGGACCGTCTTCAACTGTTGCTCAATGCCCCAGAGAGGGATGGTTGAGCTGAACAGGAAAAGAACAGCGAGTAGCGGCAGGGCGGTAGTTGTTCGGTGGGATTCACTGGTCATCTCATATAATTTACCTATGAAACTGTTGCTGGCACACTTCCAGCAGCAGCAAGCATACCGCGTCTGCGCCGCTGCTGGTAAAGAGCCAGTGACATTGTTAGTTTTGACGTATCTGATGTGCGATCGGTTCCAGTAAACCAGAAAGTTGCCCCCGTCATCTTAGTGTAGCGGGTACAAGACCAGTGGTCAACGAAAAGAATACAACTTGGAGTCCCCTGGAGATGATAGTCTGCCCATTGTGCCATGCGAGGCTAACTGATTCTCCTCGGGGCCTTCGTTGCCCTGCTTGTGATATTGTCTACTCCCTTACAGCGGGTGTACCCCAGATGGTTGATGAAAGCTGGCTGGATGAGGCTACCAGCCACGAGAAGGCTGCCCAGGATAAGCATTTTGCGGGCCTGCCGGATAAGGCTGTTTTCAAGCCTGCCTATCATTCCTGCTATCGGCGCAGCCGTATCTACCAGCGTCTGGAGCATCTAATAGCACAACTCCAATGTGATACTGCTGATAGGCCCTCAGTGCATGTGGCCTGCTGCGGGACTGGCTATGAGGTGGAGGTGTTTTTGCAAGCCGGCTGGCATGTATCAGCTTCGGATCTTTCGGTGCAGGCGCTTCATGGCCTGAGCAAGCGTAGCGCCACCCGGGGCTATCAGGTGCCCTACTTGCAGGCGGATGTTCTGCATCTGCCGTTTCCGGCTGATAGCTTTGACGTGGCTGTGGTAGTGGAGGGGCTGCACCACACCCCCGATCCGGTGCGCGGCTTTGCCGAGCTGGTGCGTATCGCCCGGCATCACGTGGCTGTAATCGAGCCCTACACAACGGGTCCCTTGAATCTGCTGGCCTGGCTGGGTCTGGCACACCGCGCTGAGTACTCCCAGCGCCAGCCCCACCGCTTGACGGCATCATCGGTTAGCCAAATGCTAAGTGTTGCCGGTGTGGCCAGTGGTAGCACGCGGTTGTATCTGGATTTGCCCCCTGGCCTGTTGGCGGATATAGTAGGAGACCGGCCGATCCCGGCCGCATTGATGGGCGTCTCCAACCGAGCCGCTGAATGGCTATTGCGAATAGTAGGAGTAGGGAACAAGATAGCTCTGGTCGCCGCCGTGGACTGAAATAGTTGTAAGCCCTGAATCTTCAAGGGCCAAGTAGCGCTACAAGGGGGCGGATGCCGGCCTGGCTTATACCTGGGAGTGTTCTAATTTCGGGCTTTTATGGCTAAATGCTGCACAGCAGCAGGGATTAGTGCACGAAACAGGGAATGCTGGATGCAGTGACAAAGAATATGGGGAATGTCCGAAGAAGAGGTGCAGGATGACTCAGCCAGACAGACTCGCCCGGTCGTGGCCCAGCGCATTGATAATCGTGGCAGTGACAGT
>JALGTS010000207.1 GCA_029821255.1 Candidatus Zipacnadia bacterium | reverse complement strand
TTGATGTCCTCCCACAGCGGGTTATTTTTCACTGCATGAAGCACTTTCCAGCCGTCCATTATCGGCATCTGGATGTCAAGAATCATCGCGTCGTAGAGATTGTCTGTGACCGTTCGCTCGCACAGCTTCTGCAGAGCCTGCCGACCGTTGGCAGCAGTGTCGGTATATAGATTGTGTTCTTCTACTGCCGCGACCAGCGCTGCGGTCACCGCCGGGTCGTCGTCCACAATCAGTACCTCTGGCATCTGCTTGCTCACCTCACCTGTCTCGTTGTCTGCTTCGGTGCTCACTTACGGCTCGCTCGGCTCGACGCTGGAACTCACGCTCCTTGATTGCCTCACGCTTGTCATACTGGCGCTTTCCCCGACACACCCCCAACTCCACCTTGGCGTAGCCACGCTCGTTGAAATATAGTTTCAACGGGATTAGGGTATATCCCTTCTGTCTAACGCTGCGGTCAAGCCGTTTGATTTGGGCTTCATGCAGCAGCAGCCTGCGCCGCCGGTACGGATCCAGGTCCTGGTCAGCAGCTGGCTGATATGGGGCAATATGCATGCCGTGCAGCCACACTTGACCGTCCTCTATGGCAGCATAAGACTCGGCAATGCTTGCCTTGTGCTCCCGTAGTGACTTCACTTCAGCACCCTTTAGCTCTATTCCCACCTCCAGGGTATCCTCAATAAAGTATTCATAACGGGCCCTGCGATTTGTTGTTATTGTGCCATTGTGCATTCCCAAAAGATCTCTCTTCCAATACACTTGCTCTACTAAGCGTTGGCTGCCATGTTCTGGCCGCAGGTTCCTCCGAGAACTTCCCCGAGAAAACCCCATAGGAAGGCCTGCCGGGCTTGGACCTGGATAATTTGACCTTGCAGGTTGCCGTCACTGGAGAATATCATTATCTTATTCGTCCTAGTTCGGCCGTGGACCTTCTCGGGCGACTTGGGATCGCGCCCTTCTACCAGCACTTCAAAGGTTGTGCCAACTAACTTTTCGTTGATTTGGCGGGCAATTTCGTTCTGGCATGTGACCAACTCCTCCAGACGCTGCTGCTTGACTTCTTCGGGCACCTTATCCGGCATCTGCGCAGCCCGGGTGCCCGGTCGGTCGCTATACTTGAACATAAAGGCCTGGTCAAAGCGGATTTCACGAAAGGCTTGCAAGGTATTGTTAAACTGCGCCTCAGTCTCCCCGGGGAAACCTACCATTACATCAGTGGTTATACTTATCTGGGGCATTCGCTCGCGCGCAGCCTCAACGAGGCTACGGTAGTGCTCATAGGTATAACCCCGCCCCATCCTTTCCAGAATCCGGTCATCGCCGGACTGGATGGGTAGATGCAGATGCTCGCAGACCTTGGGTAGCTCGGCCATTGTATCAAGCAGCTTAAGCGATAGGTCTTTGGGATGCGAAGTGGTAAAGCGGATACGCTCCAGCCCCTCAATGCGGTTTAGTTCGGTCAACAGATCGGCGAAGTCACATCCGTCCACCAGATCTTCGCCATAAGAATTGACATTTTGGCCCAGCAGCGTAACTTCCTGGCAACCGGTGGCAACAGCCTCTTTTATCTCGCTGATGATCTGCTCAGCTGCTCGACTTTGCTGCCGACCCCGGGCGTATGGGACTATGCAGTAGGCGCAGAAGTTGTTGCAGCCATAGGTCACATTTACATAGGCGGAGACTGCCGTGGTACGCGCAACCGGTAGACCCTCTGGGATGACCTCGGTAGTATTAGTCACGATGATCGGATTGTCATCGGCGCGAACTTGCACGCTGGTGATTGCGCCGACCAGGGCAGAATAGTTGCGTGGTCCCATTATGATAACTACATAGGGAGCACGCTGAGCGATCTCCTGCGCAGCAATTTGCGCCACGCAACCCAGGACTGCGATGATGGTATGGGGATGCTGCTGCTTGATGCGTCGTAGTTCCCCGAGCTTTGAAAACACCTTGTGCTGAGGCTTAGCTCGCACTGCACATGTATTCAGAGCAATAAAGTCAGCCTGGTCACGCTCATCGGTTGCTTGGTAGCCAAGCTGCTCCAGGATACCCGCCACCGTCTCCGAGTCCCGTTCGTTCATCTGGCAGCCCATTGTGTCTATGAAATAGTATCTGTTCATCCTATCCTAATGGTTGTTAGTATAACACTGCTGGCAGCGCTCTAGCAACCTCATAGTTTGTCCGCCAATTGTTGTGTGAGGTGTAGAGAGATCTGCAGGACGAAGAGCTTTTCGCTGCCTGGGCAGTTGACATTTAAATCTATCCCCTGCTATACTGCGCAAACAAGGTCGCGGCTGCTCCAGTAAGTTGCCGGTATTGACTGCAGCCCGAGGAGTGACGGCTAATGCCTCAGGATGATAGTGAACTGACCAATGCGCAACTGGCGGCTATGTGCCGCCAATTTGCTAGTCTGATGCATGCCGAAATCAATATCCTGGACATCTTTGACACCTTGCGTGAGCAGAGCGACAGCGCGTTTTTGCAGGAAGTGATTGACTCAGTCCGCGAGGATGTTGAAATGGGCCGCACCCTGGCGACGGCCTTCAGTCGCTATCCGCAGACATTTTCTCCCTTCTTCATTAGTATGGTGCGCCAGGGGGAACTGGAGGGCGAACTGGACCGCACTTTTGATCTACTGGCTGATCACTTTGAGAGTCGTATGGAGGAGACAGTTGACGCGCGTCGCCGCCGCGAAGAGGGTACTTTTGATCTGGAGACGGTCGCGGCAGCCTTTCAATGGCTCTTTATCTGGCTGACGGCACTGCTGGCCTTTGCCGCTCTGGGTGCGGGCCTGGTGTGGTATGCCACTGCCCCTGCTGACGGAGGACTACCCGGGGAGCCTGTGCCCAACATATTGCTCCTCGTCGGTTTCATTATGCTTTTGGGTGTGATCGTCTTCTCGCGTGGCCGCAAACGCCGGTAGGTCAGCCCAGGCCGCTGCCCCGACTTACCCCTTCAGGTCCAGCTCCTCGGCGGAGTGCCAGGACATGGCACGCCACGTGGCTCCGAGTCGTCCTGGGATTGTAGCTGCACGCGCTCTCCGCAGCCGCGCAGACAATAGCTGTGTGGGATATTGCGCTGACGGGCAAGCAGGCCGGCAGGAAGTCAGGGGTGACGGATAGCAGTATCCGGGAGGAGCAGCGGGGTACTATGCTTCCAACCCCGGTTGGAGGCCTCGTTGACTGCCCGCCGGTAGAGGTATTCATTTATGGGTGGTCGCCAACACAAACTAAT
>JALGTS010000206.1 GCA_029821255.1 Candidatus Zipacnadia bacterium | reverse complement strand
AAGTTCTTAGGGGACGGCGCTATGGGTAGAATATTTGAGCTGGTGCGGCGCCTACCAGACCTGAACAAGCGCGAGCTTGAACAGCTTGCCGTGGAACTTGAGCATGTCATGGGTTTGGCTTCCAAAGACCTTCCGACAATGCCAAGCCAGCCCACAACCCCGCAATCCAACCCCAACTATTTCAAGCTGTCCGGCGAGACAAACAACGCGCCACTGTGGAGTGGGGCAGACCTCATACTGTATTCCGACAGCGGCACAACCGAAACCGGAAGGTGGGACGGCGCCACTGGGAATATCACGCTATCCGGCACCGTGGACGGCGTGGACCTTGCCAACTTCAACGCCGGGCAATTTGTCGTGCTTTCAGCAAGCGGTTACATGGCAAACGAGCGCGTGCTGACCGGAACATCCAACCAAATTACAGTCACCGACGGCGGGGCCGGAAATGCTGTTACGCTTTCAACGCCGCAGGACATTCATACAGGCGCTTCCCCCACTTTTGCTGGACTTACGCTGAATGGGGCGCTGGCGCTTGATGGCGACTTGAACTTCCAGGGGCCGCAGACCATCACCACGACTTCCGGTGACCTGACGCTAGATTCCTACACCGGCGCGACGCTATTACCAGACACGCCAATATCAACCACAAATATAAAGGCCTTGGTCAATAGGGAATATGTGGACCTAGCAGTCACTTCGCTTGGCGCGGCCTATTACATGTACGACGAAGACGACGCAACGGGGTACAAGACATGCTACCTTGACCCCTCTGGAGACGCGGAGACGTACATCGAGGCCGCCGGCCTTAGCGATGACGACTATGTTGAAGGGTGGATTTCGGCATCGGGCCAGGAGCCGGACAAGCTCCTAAAAGGCGTCTTCGACTTTTACATTATCGCGGAGAAAACGACCGGCACCGAAACACTGCGCCTTTACTGGAAGATGTTTGAGCGCAAATCGGACGACTCCGAGGTCGAAATAGCGACATCCACGAACTCAAACGAAATCACGTCCAAAGCGGCTTACATTATTCCTCTTCAGCTAAACAGTGACTACATCCCCGACAGTGGCAGCCGGATAGTTGGGAAGCTGTATGCAGACGTATCGGGCAGCGGCAACGCACCGACTGTTCGGATTTACTACCAGGGCGATACATCAAGCAGGTGGGAAATTCCCGCGAACAGTGAGGTATTCAAGAACATCTTTGTCCCCTACGATGGGGCCGTGCAAGATGTAGACCTTGGGGCGCATTCGCTTACCGCCGCCGGGGCGTCACTCGATGGCGCGGTGGTCATCAATGAGAGCGGCGCGGCGGTCGTCACGCGCATTGAGGGCGATACTGAGCCAAACCTGCTATATGTGGATGGACCGAATGACCGGGTTGGGATTGGAACGGCGACGCCGGCGGGCAGAGTTCACATCAAGGGAGACTCCGATGATCAGCAGCTAATAGTCCAGGCCAATTCGACTCAAACCGCCAACCTGCAAGAATGGCAGGATAGCGCGGGTAGCGTAAGGATGAACGTGAAGTCGGATGGCAGACTAAGAGTAGCTCCCCGCGTCCAAGCTACCATTACAGGTAATGCCAGTTTTGATATTGCAGCGGCATACACCCCAACCTCGGGAGATGGGGCGGCATCGAAAATGACTCTTAATTTCGCTCCGTCGTCTAACACCGGGGCCGTCATCGCTCGTGGCGTCCAGATGTCGGCAACACACAATGCAACCGTGGATATTTTGCAGGCCAGTTCAAGGATTGTTGGTGGCGAATTCGTGGTAGCGTATAAAGGGACTGGCAATCTATCGAACGCGTATGGCGGAACTTTTGTTTTGTCTTTGGGTGCAGATGCTGGGACTCTTACAAATGGGAGGGTCTTATCTCTTACTGCTACAGTAGTATCTGGCGGAACGCTGACCAACCTTTATGGGCTGTATATTGAAGATCAAAATGTCGGTACTAACAACTATGCCATTTACACCAACCTTGGTCAGATTTACTTTGGAGATCGAGTTACTCTTACGCAGCCCTCTGCGACGGGTGCGGCTCCAGCGCTTCAAATAACGCAGGAGGATATTTCCGAAGAGTTCATCCGCTTCATCGGCGAGGCGGCAGCCGCCACGCTCACGCAGTCCATCGTGGCCGAGGCGGACGTGACGACCGCGGCCCGGCAGGGATTCCTGAAGGTCTACGTCCAGGACGACGGGAACCAGGTCGCGGATGGCGCCTACTACATCCCCTTCTATTCGCTATCATGAGGTGACGCATGACATTCGAGAGAGCACAGGCCAAGATACCCGCAGCGATTGGCGACCTATCCATTGTGCTGATAGACTACGCCGACCCAGAGCCGAACCAGGAGCGGCAGCAGGCCCGTTTTGAGGTGCAGGTGAAGGACGCTGACGGCGAGATTATCCGCATCATGAATGGCGACCTCGCGCCGCATCTGACGCAGCAGCAGATAAGCCAACTGAAAGCGTTCATGGACGCGATGAGAGCAAAGGCCGAGGCGGAGATACTTCCGTAAGTGGAGGCACTGGAACATGCAAATTGAACTGAGCGCGCAGGAAGTGGCCTTTCTGACGGAACTGCTGGACAAGGTGAACGTCAGCGGCCTGCAAAACAAGACGATGATAGTGCTGCTAATGAAGAAGTTCATCGAGGCTGCCACCGTGGCAGAAGAGGACGAAGATGATACAGGGGTTTGATAGCAGATGGTGGAATGGCATCATTCCAGAGGGGTATGACTACAAGTTCGCCTACATGAAGGCGACTGAGGGAGACGACTTTTCATCGCCGCAATTCCCCATGCAATGGGCCGCGCTTCAGTCTTACGGCCTTCCCAAAGGCGCATTTTGCTTCCACAGGCAAAATTCCAGCGTTTCAGGGCTTGCCAGTCGTTTTTATGGCCACGTCGCCGCTACGGGCCATTTTGGGGCTTTGCCGCCCGTCTTAGATTTTGAGGACACCCGCGCTGGGCCGTCTTTGGCGCTTGTAGAACACATGAACGACTGCCTGAAAGCGGTTGAAGACAAGTTCGGCCGCGCCTGCATGATTTATTCCGCAAAGTGGTGGTGGGACAGGTGGGCCAAGCCATACGTTCAGGACCATCATCTGTTCTATGAACGCGAACTTTGGGAGGCCGACCCGCCACCGGACACGCCATCGCCGGGGGAATGGGGAAAGCCCGCGGTTGTACAGGTCAAGCTGGATTGGAGCGCGCCCGGCTGGAACGCAGCCATT
>JALGTS010000205.1 GCA_029821255.1 Candidatus Zipacnadia bacterium | reverse complement strand
CCAGCACCATCACACGGATGATCTCCCCGGGCTTTGGCACGTCAGAGGGGTGGTCAACATGTGACCAGGCCATCTCCGAGATATGCAGCAGCCCGTCTACTCCACCCAGGTCAATGAAGGCACCATAGTTGGTGATATTGCGTACCCGTCCTTCGCAAACGACGCCTACCTCCAGCCGGGATAGAGTCTCTTCCCGACGGCGGGCGCGCTCTTCTTCAATAACCTGCCGGTGGGACAGCACAATCTGATTACGGTCCCGATCCACCTCCAGCACTTTCAGCTTCAGGACCTTGCCGACCAGTTTGCCTAAGTTGCGCACATCGCGAATAGCCACGTGCGAGGCCGGCACAAACCCGGGCATGCCCACATCAACGCGCAAGCCTCCCTTCACTCGCTCAGTGACCATTCCGGTGAGCACTTCACCGTTCTGTTGAGCGCGGTACAGCTTCTCCCAGGCTTGCTCGTAGTCGGCACGCTTCTTGGAGAGGATGATTTGGCCAGCGTCATGGTCAACACGGACTACGGCCACGTAGATTTCGTCATCTTCAGCCGGAAGTTCCTCACCGGCGACGAATTCGTTGCGGGGCACTAAGCCCTCAAATTTGGCGCCCACGTCTACGACTATGTATTGATCTTGCACTGCCACTACTGTACCAGAGATTATGTCGCCCTTCTGAATGTCCGTTGGAGTAGCTTCCTCCAGGTCCGTCCAGCTTTCTTGAAGGTCCCAACGCGAACTTATTGGTTTCTCTTCTTGGGTCTGCTTCTGCAAGTTTTCGTCAAAGATGTCGCCGTAACAGTCAGTGGTACTCGTAAATTCATTGTCATTGTTGAAACTCATTTGGTTCACTCCTAAAGCGATTCTACGTCCCTAGTTCGCGGAAAGAGCTCACAACTTCAGTTAGGTATACTCTCCAAATCACGCCAGTTCGGGCCGGCCTTGATATCTACCGACAGGGGAACTGACAATTCCCAAGCATTCTCCATAATCTGTCTAGTTAGCTTGCTCACCGCGGCTATGTCTCTTTTGGGGACTTCAAAGACCAACTCATCGTGGACTTGAAGTAACATGCAAGCGTCGCTGCTGGCCTGGGGTAAGCGTGGGGCGATGTCGGCCATTGCTATCTTTATTATGTCAGCCGCCGAGCCCTGAATCGGAGCATTAGCCGCTGCGCGCTCGCCATAGGCTTGTACCCGCCGATTATTGCTACTCAGCTCCGGCACCGGCCGGCGTCGTCCACAGATGGTCTGGACGTAGCCGTCTTGGTATGCTTGTCTTACTATCTGATCCATATACTGTTGTACACCAGGCAACTGTGCGAAGTATTCTTCTATGAACTTATCAGCCTCCTCTCGGGATATATCCAGTTGGGCGGCTAGCGCCTGGCTGCCCATCCCATAGATGACCGCATAGTTGACGGTCTTGGCAATATCACGCTGCTTACGGCTCACCTTGTCCACAGCTACTCCAAACAGCGCTGCGGCGGTACGCTCGTGTATATCTTGGCCGGCTACGAATGCGCTAACCAGATTCTCATCGCCGGACAGATGAGCCAGGATTCGCAGTTCAATCTGGGAGTAGTCAGCACACAACAACACCAGTTCGGGGCTGCCGGCGATAAAGCAAGCCCGCACCGACCGTCCCAACTCGGTACGCTTGGGGATATTTTGCAGGTTGGGATTACGGCTGGAGAGCCGTCCCGTTGCGGTTGCTGTCTGCACAAACGTGGTGTGTACCCGCCCGGTTTCTGGACTGACCTGCTCCAACAGCCCCTTTATGTAGGTAGAGTAGAGCTTGCCCAGTTCCCGAAACTCCAACACTAATCCGACAATCTCATGCTCCTCACTGAGCTCTTCAAGCACGTCGGCAGCCGTGGACCAGCCGGTCTTGGTGCGCCGGCCTTCAGGCAGCTCCAACTTCTCAAAGAGAATCTCGCCTAACTGCTGAGGTGAGTTGATATTGAACTGCTCGCCAGCCAGCTCATAGATACGTTCGCTGAGTTTTGCTTGATCAGTTTGGATCTGCTGGCCAATTTGCTCCAAGCGTTCGCAGTCCAGCGCAATACCGGCCCGCTCCATATCGCGCAAAATCTCAATCTGAGGCATCTCCACGCGCTCGAACAAAGGCACCAGGTTGAGTTGCTCGAGCTCCTTGTTCAGGACTATGCGGAGGCGCGGGATGATGGCGGCCAATTGGCAGGCCCGCCGCATCGGTTGGTCCGGTGAAGGTAGTGCTTCTTGAAGGTAGCACGCCGCCAGCGCGTCTGCGTTCTGGTCACGCTGCGGGGCGATCAGGTAGTCGGCAATAGCTCCATCCCACTGGCAGCCAGCCAAGCGGACAGCATAGTCGTCAAGACCTGTGGCAATCTCCTTCAGATTGCATCCGCGCTTGCCTATCGCGGGGTCCTCCAGTAGTTCAGCTACTGCTGACGGAAGCGAGGCACTCGCGGTTTTGCCAAAGAGACCACCGTTGCTGTCTTCCGGTTTAGCTGGTGTCAGGGGCAGGTATGCTGGCCCGACTTCGTCGGTGGCCAGAGCCAATCCTCTCAGCTTACCCTCGGCCCATGCGGCAGCCAGGTTACAGTATCCGGCTGCTTTGATAGCCTGTATCACCTCATTGAGATCGACTGGCGCTGACTGCTCTCCGTCGTTGGTTGATTGTGTAGGCAGCCGGTCCATTAGTCGGGAAAATTCCAGCCGGGCAAAAAGCTGGCGGAGCTGATCAAGCTGAATACCCCTCCACTGCAGGTCATTGATGCCCAGCTCCAACGGGCAATCAAGAGCAATTGTCGCCAGTTTTTTGCTCAGCAGCACCTTGTCGCTGTTCTGCTTCAGCCAAGCTGTTAACTTGTCGTTGTCTACCTCGTCTATTTGCTCCAATAGTTCCTCAACCGTGCCGAACTGTTGAAGTAGTTTGGCGGCAGTCTTCGGCCCCACACCGGGTACTCCCGGAATATTATCAGAACTGTCGCCCGCCAGTGCCTTGTAGTCAGCTATCTGGTCAGGGCGAACGCCGAAGTCGGCTTGCACTTTGTCCGGGCGGTAAAGCCGCATGTTGCTCAGTCCCCGAATAGTGGCCAATACACTGGTTTGCTCATCAACCAATTGCAGCACATCGCGGTCACCGGTGACAATGAGCACCTCTTATCCGTCTTGGCGGCCTCTGCAGGCGACTGTGCCGATAATATCATCAGCCTCGTATCCTGCTACCTCCGTCTGGGCTATACCTAATTCCTCAATCAGCTCGTGAG
>JALGTS010000204.1 GCA_029821255.1 Candidatus Zipacnadia bacterium | reverse complement strand
GGGCTGTATGGTTTGGGTAAAGGTGGTATTGCAGGTGCGCGCTATGGCCAACAGGTCTTCTGCGTATCGCCTGTCACAGCACCTCGGCCTTATCTATCTCGCGGTACTCACCCGGTTTTAAGCCGAGACTTTGAAGGTATAGTTTCCCGATCCGTACCCGGCGCAGCTTGATTACTGATAGCCCTAAGGCCTCGCACATACGGCGAATCTGGCGGTTGTAGCCGGTATGGAGGATAATGCGTAGCAGCGCGGTATTACTGTCCTGCTGACTAACGTTGCCTACCGAGACCTGATCGGCGCGCAGCAGCTCTCCATCAGTTGCGATGCCCGCGGTGAAGATAGCGACTATTCTATCTTGCTCTAGGCCCGCAGGGGGGTGGTGCACCAGCACTTCATACTCCTTTTCGTGTTCGAAGCTGGGATGCATCAACTCGTGGGCCAGTTGCCCGTCGTTGGTCAGCAGTATCAAACCCTCTGAATCTATGTCCAACCGGCCTACCGGATAAACCCGGGGACGGTTGGGCACCAGGTCAGTGACCGCTGGCCGACCGTGCGGGTCCGAGGCAGTGGATACTACTCCTGTCGGCTTATACAATGCGTAATAGACGAGTTGTTCGGGTTCTGCGGAGAGTGGCTTGCCGCAGACGGTAACCCGGTCGGTAGCCGGATCGATCTTCATCCCCGGTACTGCCGGTTCGCCGTTGACAAGCACATCCCCACAACGAATATGCTCGTCGGCTTTGCGCCGCGAGCATATTCCCGCATCGGCGATGAACTTGTTCACACGCACTCTGGCCATAGAACATCCGCGATGCGTCGGTGGCTATCCACCTCAGGGAGCCATTGCAAAGATCCGGTCCATTGCCCGTGAGGTGGCAAAGATCAGTTCGTCAGGCGCATGCTGGTAGGGAGGCATCATCTCAGCAGTGCACCAGCCGTCGTAGCCGACCTCTTTGAATGCCGCCATCACCTCTGGCCAGTTGACATCGCCCTCCAGCAGATCGCAGAAGCCGTCTATGGTGCCGACGCTGCGCTTGAAGTCCTTGAAATGGACGCGGACGATGTGGTCGCCGAGTATGCGAATCCACTGCTCGGGGAAGCCCGTGGGCATCATATTGCCGACGTCCATATAGAAGCCGACCCGCTCGCTGCCGACCTCCTCAATGAAGCGGAGCATCTCTAAGGGGCTGAGCAGGAACATATTCCAGACGTACTCCAGGCCCATTGACACCCCGAGCTCCTCGGCAAGCGGAGCCAGTTGCTTTATCGCGACCAGCGCTCGTCCGTAGGCAATCTGGTATGGAACAATGGGGGAGTTGGGTATGAAGCTGGCATGGACACAGCCAGGGATGACCAAAACTCCGTCCACTCCGACCATTTTTGCCCCACGCAGTAGCGCCTCAGTGATTTGGGTTGCCTTGGTGCGTTCTGCGGGATCATCGGCGGTCAACGAGTAGTTCCAGTACAGGCCGCAGGCAACTCCCGAGATTTCAATACCCACTCGGCGGGCCATCCCCACCACGCGAGGAGCGTCTTCCTGCAACGACTGTATACACAGCAATCCCAGGCCACTTTGCGAGCCTTGCTCGTCGTCCTCGTTAAGGGCTATCTCAAATCCCTCAAATCCAGCCTCCTTAGCCAATGACATCCGGTCCCGCAGGGGCATATTGGCCGGAAATGACCATTCACTGATGCTCTTGCGCATACAGATTCCTCCTTAGTTCAATTCTTAATGACTATCCAGCAGCCCTTTGCACCTCCCGTTTATACACCTCACCGGACAGTAACAATTTTGCCGCTTTGAGCTGACTGGTGTTCGGCTAATATTAACTCGACCGCTTCTCGGGCTGACTGTGGGGTGACATGCTGTGGTGGCTTGCCATTCTCGATGCAGTCGACAAAGTAGGCCATCTCCCGCTCATAGCCGGTCTGCTCGGGGTAATCCGGCGAGTACGGCTCGCCGTCGGCGGGGTAGAAGGTCAGGGGCGGATCCTTGGCCAGCGACAGTTCCAACAGCCCCTTGTCACCCAACACTTGGAAGCCCATCTCAAAGGGTACTGACTGGGGCATCGCCCAGCCGCCTTCTGCAGTGCAGATCAGGTCGTCGTAGAAGTAGGTGGTGAAGACGTGGTCAACTTTCTCGCCGGTGCTGAATATATTATTGGCTTGAGTCAGCACGGCATGCGGGCGCCCGAATAGCGAGAGGATGAAGTCGGTGTCGTGGATGTGCAGGTCCATTAGTGCTCCCCCACTGAGTTTGGTATCCAGGAGCCAACCGCCCTCGGACCAGGTCGGAGGGGGCGATAGGCGAGTAAACTTGGCTGACGCCACGCGGCCCAGGTCGCCGTTGCTTACCATGTTAGCGAGCACCTCGTATTCCGGCCAGAAGCGAATACACTGAGCGACAAACAGCATGCCACCGGTCGCCTCGGCCGCTGAAATCATCCGATCGCAGTCTTCTACATTGCGGCCCATTGGCTTTTCCACAATGCAATGGCAACCTGCCTCTAACGCAGCTACCGACACGTCGGCATGCCGATGGGTTGGCACGCATACATCCACGCAGTCAAGCTCCTCGTTGTCCAGCATATCCTCTACGCAGACATATCGGCTCTGGGCAGACAGATTCAACTCGGTGGCGTCTCCGATATTGCCGGCTATGGCAGGAACTACTTCAGCAACTTTGTCTGGATTTTCGTCGCATACTGCCACCAGGTCAACATTTTCCAGGGTCTGGTGGACAGCGAAATGCTGCTGCCCCATAAAGCCCATTCCGACTAGCCCCATCCGAATCATCATAGTTTCCTCCCATCATCTCGGTGATAGCCTGTCCTCTCTCTATATATCTATTCACCAGGTAGCTGACAGAATCCTTCACGACTTTGCCTGCCTAGCCGCACCGGTAACCTCCAGCCAGCGCTGGACCATTGTGGCAACCTTAGTGAACTCCAAAACGATTTTCGTTGTCGGCCAATCGGATACCTCCTTACGGTGCCTGAGGCTTGACTGGAGGTACTGACTGTGATACCTTCCCGAGGTCACCAGTCAGGTATTATCGGATGGCAGTAAGGTAACTCCATGGCACCCTATGCGATTGCTTTAGTTCTGTTTTCTGCCGTCTGTCATGCTGGCTGGAATTACATTAGTCATTGCTTCAAGCGCCCGCTGGTGGCTATGTGGTTGATGACAGCCACTGGCTTGCTGCTGTGCACTCCTCTTTTCCTGGCGACCTCGCGATCGCTTGCCTTAACCCCAACGCTCATTGCG
>JALGTS010000203.1 GCA_029821255.1 Candidatus Zipacnadia bacterium | reverse complement strand
GCGGTCTCGTCGGAAGCCAGGCAGCAGCCTATAGTTCTGGCTTCGGCCTCACCACGGCGGGCTCGCATCCTGAAGTTAGCGGGTATCCCCTTCCACACAGTCCCGTTAGGTGATAGCCCGGCACCATCTCACAACTACTGTCCTCAGCAACTGGTCATCATAAATGCGACCTATAAGGCAGCGCGAGTAGCCTGCCATTACTGCAATCAAATCGTTCTGGGTGCGGATACCGTGGTGGCTATAGACGGAGACATCTTAGGCAAGCCCCGCGATGCCCAACAAGCGTTCCAGATGCTGGAGACTATCACCGGGCGGATACACTGGGTCTACACCGGATTTGCTTTGGTTGTTTGCCAGCAGCGCCACAAGCACATCTTATGGCAAGAATGGGCAGGGACCCAAGTGAAACTGCGCCCTCTCAGCACCCGACAGATCCAGGCATACGTGGCCAGCGGCGAGCCCCTGGACAAAGCGGGGGCATGGGCCATTCAAGGACGAGCAGGTAGTTTTGTTGAGTGGATGCGAGGTTCCTATTATAATGTAGTCGGCTTGCCCATCAAACAAGTGCTTAGTGCTCTGCAAACACTGGGCTGGACCGGTGGGCAGGCCAAGACAGATTAGATATAGCAAGCTTGAGCCCGGCGGTTGGTGTCGCTGTAGTCAGCACACCGACGGACGGGGTAGGTAGCCATATTGACAGGAGGCTGGCGTGCGAAAAAGCATATTTCAAAGGGCATTGCGCAAAACTTTGGGTGGGCTGCTGCGTTTGTCAGGCAATATGGGTATTGATCTGGGCACAGCCAACACCCTAGTGTGCATCAATGGCCGTGGTATTGTCCTGGATGAGCCCTCAGTCGTGGCCATTGATGATCAGACCGGCCGGGTACTGGCTGTGGGCAACGATGCCAAAAGAATGGTCGGCCGTACCCCGGCGCGCATCTCCGCGGTTCGCCCTTTGCGTAATGGGGTCATCGCCGACTTCGACGTAACCGAGGCGATGATTCGTCATTTCATCCATAAGGTGCACAACCGTCGCCTATTTGTCCACCCTTCGGTTGTCATTGGCGTCCCCTCCGGCGTGACGGAGGTAGAGCGACGAGCAGTTGAAGACGCTGCCCGGCAGGCTGGCGCATGGCAGATTCGGATAATGGATGAGCCAATGGCAGCAGCCATTGGCGCCGGGATGCCGGTCTCTGAGCCGGTTGGTAACATGGTGGTAGACATCGGCGGTGGTACGAGTGAGGTGGCAGTAATCTCCATGGGCGGGATCTGTACGCAGCGATCACTGCGAGTGGCTGGTGAGGCAATAGATGAAGCCATTGCTACTTACTTGCGCCAGGAGGTGAACCTGTATATTGGCGAGACCACCGCTGAGCAGATAAAGATCAACATCGGCTCGGCTTTTCCCCTACCTCAGGAGATGACAATGCAGGTGCGAGGCAAAGATGTGATAACCGGCCTGCCCCGCGAGGTTGTAATCAGCTCAGCGGAAATTCGCGAAGCCTGTGCCGAACCTGTTGCCGCCATAGTTGAGGTAATAAAGGAGTCATTGGATGCCACTCCACCGGAGCTTGCCGCAGATATTATGAATAGAGGTATTGTTCTGGCTGGGGGCGGGGCGCTGCTTCGCGGCATCGATCAACTCATCAGCGCCGAGACGGATATACCTGTTTACGTCGCTGAGAATCCTATGCAATGCGTTGTGTTGGGCACTGCCCGCTATTTGGAACAACTCGGAGAACTACCGTTTGAATAGCCAGCTTTTATTAGGGGGACACTGGATAGATTATGCGCTGGGATGCCACTACCCGCAAAGCTCTGAAGCCTTTACTGCTGATGGCGGCAGTGGCAGTGATTCTGACGATATGGCAGCATGCTGCCTGGGCCCGCGGGCGTATCAGCCTGCCCGAATATATCTGTCAAACGCTGGGCTGGCCAGTAATGAGTGCTGTCACCAAGATCAACGAAGTAGTCCGTGATACAGGGCGCTCAGTGTTTCTGGCAGGCTCGTTAGCCGCAGAGAACCGCCGTCTGCGCCAGGAGCGCGATGAACTGATGGCGGAAAAGATCCTCCTGACTGAGTATTTCCGGGAAAATAAGGCGTTCCGTGAGAAGTTGGGATTTGAGCTTGATCAGAAGGTTAAAAACATACCGGCCCGGGTAGTAGGCCGCACCAGCATCAGCGGCGAACAGCGCTGCCGCATCTATATTCAGGTACCAGAGAACCGGGAGGTTCATAAAGGTGATATCGTCCGAGAGGCAGCAGGCCTGGTAGGCCGAGTGATTGAGGTGAGAGGCAGAGTTGCCCTTGTCCTATTGATCATAGATCCCCAGCATGGCCTGGGTGCGCGAGTCCAACGTAGCCGGGCCGAAGGCGTTATAAAGCCGGCCCAACAATGGAACGAGGGCTGGCCCGACCGACTTTCAATGCAGTATTTGCGTCACCACGCTGACATTCGTATCGGCGACGTCATCATTACCTCGGGCCAAGATGGCATCTATCCAGCCGCCATACCTGTCGGAGTGGTTGAAGCCGTAGATGTTTCTACAAAGCAGGTACAGACGGTGGTTGCAACTATAAAACCCTTCGTAGATTTCCAGCGTCTGGAGTACGTCTGGGTGATTCCGCAACCGTAAAACAGCTATTGTAAGAGGCAACGACATTGCTTTGGCTCTATTTGACTGAACTTGCTCTGGCGGTGATACTGGGGGCTTGGCAGTTTGCCTGGCCCACATGGCTGTGCATAGTTCAACAGCCTCCGGATCTGGCTGTGATATTACTCGTAGTTGTCGGGCTAACCCGGGGGCCACTGGAAGGCTGCTGGACAGGACTTGCCACTGCCTTGATGATTGGTTCCTCGGGAAGTATACCACTGGGGGGCTTGTTCATCAGCCACATGGGGGCGGGCACTGTCCTCGGGCTACTGGGGGGAAGGATTTTTCCCGACTACATACCTGTAGCAATGCTCGTGGCGGTGGCAGCATCTCTACTAATGAATATAGTGGAACTGTTATTCCTGCCCCCGGCCAGCTTGGGGCCGTGGCTGACGGCAGCGGTGGGCCAGGCTGTGATGAGTGGATTGGTGGCGGCTCCCCTATTCGCGCTGTTGCGGCCTGTGATGTACTATTTAGCACCGGCGGGTCAACGGTGGGCCTGAATCGTCAGCAACCAAAGTTACCTCAGGGAACAAACCCTTTATACGCGCTTTATCAGAGTGAAGTAATCAGATGAAAAGACGCGAGTTTATCAACAGGTGTGGTAAATTGGGCCTCGGCCTGGCCGGACTGGCCACTTTGA
>JALGTS010000202.1 GCA_029821255.1 Candidatus Zipacnadia bacterium | reverse complement strand
GGGATTGGGTGTGAAGTAAGCCAACAGGCGTGGAGCGAACCGGTGGTGTATCTGATAGGCCTGACGGTTGCCCTCGCGCCAGTCGGGGCCAATCGCCAGGTGGGAGCTGACCAGGCCATAGTCAATTCCAAGCAAGTCCATCTGTCGCAGCATTGCCTCAGCACTGCCGCCGTTGGCGATGGGAAATGCCTTCCATGGGCCTAAATGCATGTGGATGTCTACTACCAGCTCATCAACCAGTGTCTGGCCTCGGTAGCATTTCTGGGTAAGTGTTGACTCACCGTTCATTCAATTACCCTCCAGGCCCAAGAGACGGCGAAGGTTATCTGCCGCGATGCACTGGCGGTCTGCAATGGGCAGTTGTGAGTAGACCAGCGGCGAGATCGCGCTGCCCAGTGTATATTCAGGGAAATTTGTGCCGAAGATTAGACGCTGGGCACCAAATCGCTGACAGACATCCTCAATTCCCCAGAAGGGCTTATAGGTATTGTGCTCCAAGTACAGGTTGTCGTGCTGCTCCCATAGTGGGAATACATATCGGTCTACGCGATAGCCTGCGCCCAGCACAATGACCGGTAGCGTGGGATGCTCTACCAGCAACTGCTGAATATCTCGCCAGTTGGTTTCGCTGCTATCCACCAGCAGTGGCACCTCATCGGCGGCCAGCGTGGCCAACAATTCGCCGCAGGACCACCGGGTTAGGGCAAAGCCGTGCGTTCGTGGATATAAGCGGACGGCACCGTGCAACTGCTTAGCCAGTGTGGTTAGCTTACGAGGAGACAGGGTCTCGCCGGTTGCAGCGGGCAGGGCCACGAAACAGGGGTAAAGTTGCTCGTAGTCGGCTATCTCCTCCAGTAGCTTGTCATTGCCGGCAGCAGGGGACCATTCTTTGGCCCAACTGTGATAGACCAGTGCCTTGGTAATGTTAGCCTCGGTTAGTTGCTGGATGATCTCGGCGCACGTGCTCGGAGTTGTCACTGGTGGTGGCTGTGAGACGGGGCCTATGCGAACGTTGCAGTCAAAAAACTCCATCGGTCTTATTTACTCTTCTGGCAATAGGTGTACAACTCTTCTTCTCTAATTCGCCTATTGAAGTAGTATACCTTTTATATCTGCTCGTTGTCTGCTCTTGCTTGTGCTTGCGACTGAGCTACACGAAGTAGTAGAAGCTCTTGTTGTTGGGCAGGCAGGATTTCCGTTAGCCGCCGCAGAACTAAATCCTACAATGAATAGCTACGAAGAAGCCGGTTTATTCAGTGTTGATGATACGGAGCTTGTGGAGCATACCGTGGAATCAGAGCATCTGTATAGTGGCGCTATTCTCAATCTGCGCCGTGATACTGTGCAACTGGCCAACGGTAGGCAGGCCCGTCGCGAGGTGGTAGAACATGTCCAGTCAGTCGCTGCTGTGCCGCTGCTGGACGACGGCCGGGTAATGTTAGTTGAGCAGTGGCGCTATCCGGTAGAGCAAGCTCTGCTGGAGATTCCTGCTGGTATCATTGATCCTGGCGAGCAGGCGGCTGCGGCGATGCAACGCGAGCTGCAGGAGGAAATCGGCCATGCTGCGGGACAACTGGAGCTGTTGTTTTCAGTCTACCTGGCTCCGGGCTACTCCCAGGAGCTGATTCATATCTTCTTGGCCCAGGATTTGCAACCGGCCGAGGCGGTGCCTGATGCCGACGAGCTCATACGAGTTAAGCAGGTCTCCTTTGAAGATGCGGTGGCTGCCTGTCTGCGCGGCGAGCTGACCGACGCCAAGACGGTGGTCGGGTTACTTGCAGTGGCGGCACGCCGACAGTTGGGCTAACAGAATCGTTTGCAGATAAAAGGGGGTGGTGAGTTGATTCAGTTTGGACGGGATACTATTGCTGATCTTGGCCGATCCCTTCAGCTTGAATGGCTGGAGACCAACGGCCTGGGTGGATTTGCCTCTTCAACTGTAGCCGGGGCTAACACTCGGCGCTATCATGGCTTGCTGGTCGCTGCTACACATCCGCCCGGTGGGCGACGGGTGCTGCTCAGTAGAGTTGACGAACAACTCAAGAGTATTGACCGCCACTTTGACTTGGCTACAAGTGTCTATGTCGGGGATGTGGTGCATCCTCGGGGTTATCTGAATCTGGTTGAATTCAAACTCGATCCCTGGCCGGTGATGACCTATCAACTGGGCGATATAGTGCTGGTCAAATCGGTAGCGATGCGTCATGGCTACAACCAGACAATAGTTGCTTGGGACTTGGCGCAGGCCGCCGTACCGTGTTCATTGTCAGTGCGGCCTTTGATCGGCGGTCGCGACTACCACCATCTGCAGTTGGCCAGCGGGGCTATCAATTCCCAGTTGCAGACCGATTCAGATAGCTTTGCGATTCAGCCCTATGATGCAGCCTCCCTGCTGGTGTTGACCTACCCTAAGGGGCGGTTTTGGCCCGATGGTCTGTGGTACTACAATTACCTGTACCACCGCGAGCGCGACCGGGGGTTAGACTGCACCGAAGATCTGTACAGTCCCGGTGTTATCCGTTGGACGCTCCGGCCGGGGGAGACAGTTTATTTGTGCGCCTCTACTAAGCCACTGGATCGCTGGCAGCCCCAAGAGTGGCTGGAAGCCGAACGCCAGCGCCGCGAGCAGTTGACAGTGCATCTACCGGCAGCAGACGATTTTGGTCGCACGCTGACTCGTGCTGCTGACCAGTTTGTGGTAAGTCGCCCACAGGCTGGTAAGGATTGCCGCACTATAATTGCGGGTTATCCCTGGTTTGGTGATTGGGGAAGGGATACAATGATCTCCCTGCCGGGCTTGTTGCTGGCGACCGGCCGGTTCGCCGAGGCTAAATCGGTAGTACGTACTTTTGCAGAGGCTGCCGAAGGCGGCTTGCTGCCTAACACCTTTGACGAGAGCGGCTCCGGTGCCAGCTACAACACGGTGGACGCTGCTCTGTGGATGTTCATAGCCGCCTACTGCTACATAGAGGCGACCGGCGACCGACAATTCTTAACTGACCGGCTCTATCCGACACTTGTTGAGATTATTCACTGGTATTCTCGGGGAACTTGCTTTGATATTTATGTTGATGCCGATGGTCTACTATCGGCGGGCAATAAGGGTACTCAGCTCACCTGGATGGACGCTGACCCGGGTGACGGCCCGGTTACCCCTCGTCATGGCAAGGCAGTCGAGATCAATGCGTTATGGTACAATGCCCTGCGCATAGCTGCCGATTTTGCCGGGCAGCTTGGCCAGCCAGAGACTGCGGCAGAATTTACTGAGCGTGCCGACAATACCCGCACCAGCTTTCTGGA
>JALGTS010000201.1 GCA_029821255.1 Candidatus Zipacnadia bacterium | reverse complement strand
GGAGTTTATGGAACGTGTTGAGGGTTTCGGCGTGCCCATTATGGCGGGAATTGTCCCGGTCAAGTCAGCGGGCATGGCCAAGTATATGAATGCCAACGTCGCCGGTGTCCAGGTGCCGGATTGGATAATTGAGCGTATGGCCGAGACGCCTAAAGAAGATCGCAAAAAGGTTGCCACCGAGATAACGGCCGAATTTATTTGCGACATCAAAGACATCTGCCAAGGTGCTCATATTATGCCCCAAGGTTGGGATGACATCGTGCCCGAGGCAGTACGGATGGCAGGCCTGGCGGAGTAGCAGGATATTGGAGCTCATCGGCGATGCTGATTACCTGCCCCGAATGTGGCGGCAAAGAAATGAGCGATCAGGCCTACGTCTGCCCCAATTGTGGTGTGCCGACTGGTCGTGTGGTCGGCTATGAATACAGCTCGGCCGGCTCGCTGTAGGGCTTACCGCTTGTCCATATCTGCTATGGACATGATCCGGGCACCAGACGCCCGTGAGTGGCTAAGGGCATCATTGCTATCGGGAATGTGGCCATCGGTGCCGAAGCTCTGGGCCTGGATCCAGATCTTCTTCGCAGCTTCTGGATGTCAAGAGCAATCACTCTGCCCCGCTGAGCGCTGGCTGTTGCGGAAAGTCGAGATTTTGCGAGAGCCGGCGGTGGCCAGTTGTCTGGCAGTACCTCGGCCGATCTTTGCTCTCGTCTCCTCATAGATGAGCCAGCTTACCTGGCATAATTGGGCGTCACTATGTTGCCACGAGGCCTAAGTTGTGGTATAGTAAATGGTCGCAGTGCCGTAGTTGCCGCCGGTGTGAAAAGCTATGGCGGAAATCAATACACTGAGACGGCAGCAGGACTTTGATTGCCTATTTGCGTCGGGAAAGCGATACTACGACAAGCTGTTGATGACCGTCGTGGGCCGGCGCCCGGAGCGTGACCACACGCGGGTTGCCTTTATTGTGGGGGCAAAAGTTGACAAGCGGGCAATAGTTCGCAATCGCATCAAGCGCCGCCTCCGCGAGGCGTGGCGCCGCGAGGTACCGCAACCTCTGGTGAGCGCCGATATCGCCTTTGTGGCTTCTTCTGCCTCAGCTACAGCCAGCTATTCGGATTTGGCAGAAGTAATGAAGGCACACCTAACGCAAGCGGGCCTGCTTGATGATGATTCCGATGCCAGCGCTGACTCGCCTTAGATTCCATAGGCAGGAGGCAGGCATACCTGGCGAATAATACAACATGCGAAGAGCTTTTCAGCGACTGATAATTGGTCTTATAGAGGTATACCAGTGCACATTATCGCGGCTGTTGCCGTCAACCTGTCGCTATCGGCCATCGTGTTCTGAATATACTGTGCAGGCTGTCCGGATTTACGGGGTAGTGGGGGGGCTATGGCTGGGATTCAAGCGCATAGTGCGCTGCCATCCCTTTGCAGCCGGTGGGTATGACCCAGTGCCGCTGCTGCCCCATTGGGCGGATCAAGCTGCTAAGAGGTCGGGATCTGCCGAAACAAAAAAGTTGAAGGATATTTATGAGAAGAGCGGTTGACCACTATGTTATATTCCTCCCGGTGCTGGCAGGACTGGCACTGGGCATATTATCTGTACCCGCCAGCACCTGGGCCAAGCCTCTGCCCGGCCAGGAGGGACTACCTCCTGAGCTGGTCATCTCGGCTGTGCCCCCCCTGGACGATCAGATTGATGTCCTGAAGGATCTGGCTGACTATGCCGAAGAGAATGCCCCCGAGACCGGCTTTGTGGCTAGCCTAAAGCAGATGTTCTCCGGCCAACGGGGACCGCGCTTGATCAACATCAGTGATTTAGCCGCCCACGTTGAGGATCTCAAAGGCGAGATCGTCGCAGTAGAGGGCGTCTATGAAAAGCAAGGCGACGGCCAAGGCCTGCTGCGCAGCATCGGGGTAAGTTGCCATTTGGCCTGGGCTGGGGGTACTCAACCTCAAGGTTTCCCGGAGGCTGGCTCCGAGGGCCTGCCTGTGCGAGCCGAGGGGATGATTGAGGTCAATGAACGCGGTGAGCCTGTGGTCAGAGTTCAAAAGTTGACCCCAGCTCTGGTGCTGAGTTTCATTCGCTTGGCTCGTGCCTATGAGCTTGATGAAGAGTACAAAGAAGCCGTTGAGGCGTACCAGTCAGGTGCTCGGGCCAGTGATGTTGCCGGATATGAGTACGGGCCTTTTGCCCGGGTGCATGGAGCAGAAGTGGCACTGGGTCAGCTTAAGGATAAAGCGAAAGCGCGAGTGATGTATGACCGGGCCT
The DNA here is from genome assembly GCA_029821255.1 of Candidatus Zipacnadia bacterium. Classification (GTDB taxonomy): domain Bacteria; phylum Armatimonadota; class Zipacnadia; order Zipacnadales; family Zipacnadaceae; genus JALGTD01. Next base: position 2,711 of record JALGTS010000201.1, on the reverse strand, counting down.
GGACTGCATATGTTACAGGCAATGATGGTGACTTCTATACTTGGGTACGTCCGGCAGGGAATGACAGGTGGCAGCGACGGCCTGTCCGTGAGGCTATTGCCGAACCGCTTGATAATCTCAAGCGAGGGGGTTTTTGGTACGGTCTGGTCAGTGCTTTCGTCACTGTCGCAGGAGGGCATAAGGCGTTGGGGGTAATTCTGCTGGCGATAGTGACTCGTCTGATGATCTACCCGCTGACTAAGAAACAGCTTTCGTCAATGCAGGCGATGCAACGGATCCAACCCCAGATAAAACAACTGCAAAAGAAGTATAAAGACGATAAGCAGAAGTTTCAGGAGGAGTTTTGGAAACTCTGTCAGCAGCACAGTGTCAATCCCCTGGGTGGCTGTCTACCCCTGATTGTCCAGATGCCTATACTGATTATGATCTACCGGGGCATTCGCGACTATGTCGTGCAATTTGATGGGGCTTCGTTTTTGTGGGTGAAGAATCTGGCCCAACCCGATATGCCTCTGTTAGTGGCCTATGCCATCAGTATGTTTCTGTTCCAGAAGATGACGGAGAAGATGAATCCGGCTGCCTCTGCTGACCCACAGCAGGCTCAGCAGCAGAAGATGATGGCATATTTGATGCCAGCAATGTTCTTCTTTCTGTTCCGGGGGCTGTCAGCCGCCTTCATTTTGTACTGGCTCAGCGCCAACCTGGTTTACTTCGTTGAGCACCTGTGGTATCGGCATACCCATGGGGCTGGCGAAGGAGTTAGCCCGGGGGAGAAAAAAGGCTCTGGTGGCTTTGCGGCAGCGATGGCGAAGATGATATCCGGAGCAGGAAGCGGGGAGGAGAAAAAGGGGGATAAGTCAGCTCCGCTGCCTCCCAGCTACGAAGAAACACGAGCGAGTGCTGAGGGCAGGAAGATCGGTAAAGAGAAGGACAAAAAGGGCAAGTAGGAGCAATTGAGGCAGCTATTTAGTGGCCTATTCGGGCGATGTATGGGGAGGGCAGGCTTCTGTTATTGACTCGCAGGTGCTNNNNCGGCAGATGGCCGTTGACATAGTACATAGATAGGAAGGATAGGAAGATGTGCGATCGGTAGAGATATCTGCTTCCAGCTTGGAAGAAGCACGTAAGGCGGCAGCTTTTCAACTTGGGGCTCCCGAGGAAGAGATTGAGATTGAAGTGCTGGAAAAACCTCGCAAGGTCTTTGGCATCATAACTTCTGGCGAATATCGCATCCGGGCGACCTATGCAGAAGGTGTGGCCCAGCCAGTAGCTCCTGAAGCCGAGCCGTCGGCCCCAGAGGCTGGGCCGCAGTTAGCCGAGGCTGAAGTCATCCTTGAGCCTGTTGGTAGGCCGCAGCCACCCCCGCCGGTTACTGAGCAGCCCGATGATCCGAAGCAAGCAGTGGCCGAGCGCGCTCGCCAGCTCACTGAGGACATTGTTAGGATGATCGGCATTGACATCCCGGTTACCATTAACAGTGTCGGAGAAGAAGAGGTTGAGATTGTGCTGGATGGTGGTGACAAGAACCTGGGGCTACTCATTGGTCAAGGAGGCGATACGCTCGACGCACTGCAACTGATTGTGGCTATCGGTGCTAACAAGGGCATTGAGGATGGCTGTCGAGTAGTCTTGGATACCTCCGGTGGGTACCGTGAGCGCCACCGCGAGCATCTGTGCCGCCGCGCCCGTGAGGCTGCGGAAGAGGCTCAGCGGACCGGGCGTGACGTAGTGCTGACGGATCTCAAAAGCTATGAGCGACGGATAGTACACATGGCTCTGGCCGACGAGCCCAATGTGAGAACCTACTCTGAGGGTGAAGGGCGCTACCGCCGTCTGGTGATCTCGCCGGTCAGCAGTGAGCCATTGGACTGGTAGTTAGCGAGAGTGATGCTATGACCAATCCCCGCAAGCTGGTTGATCTGCAGCAGTTGTGCACGATTATCAGTGACCTGCGCGCCGCTGGCCAGCGTGTGGTGTTTACCAATGGCTGTTTTGACATTATTCATCCCGGACATATCCTGCACCTGCAGCAGGCTCGCCAGGAAGGCGATGTGCTGGTCGTCGCGCTTAATAGCGACGAGTCGGTTCGTGAGCTTAAGGGGCTAGGTCGTCCTGTCTTCAGCCAGCGGGAGCGTGCTACTATGCTGGCTGCCCTGGAGCCAGTGGATTACATTATTATCTTTGACACGCTGCGCGTCACCAAGATAATTGAGGCTATACAGCCTGATATCTACGTCAAGGGTGGCGACTATACCCTGGAAACGCTCGCTGCTGAAGAACGTGAGGCCCTGCAGCGCTGCGGAACCGAAATCCGGCTGCTGCCCGAGATCGGCGGCTTCTCCTCTACTGATATCATCAACCGAGTGCGCAACAATAGTATCTGAGGAGCCTGCCAACTGTATCAGAGAAATCGTTCCCGACGGAGCAGATTAGCATGGCAGATCAAATGGCATTAACTGAAGAGATTGAGCGGCTCAAAGAAGAGCTAAACGCAGTAGTACTTGCTCACAACTACCAGCGCCCTGAGATTCAGGATATCGCTGACTTTCTGGGTGACTCGTTGGACCTCAGTCGGCAAGCAGCCGCTGCTGAAGCCGAGGTCATCATTTTCTGCGGCGTACATTTTATGGCGCAGACTGCCAAGCTGCTGTCTCCAGACAAGACCGTTCTGATGCCGGACCCGGCAGCCGGCTGCCCACTGGCCGACATGA
>JALGTS010000200.1 GCA_029821255.1 Candidatus Zipacnadia bacterium | reverse complement strand
TTTCTGTGAGTGACGACGAAGAGTTGTGGCGAGTCCAATTAAGCATGGAGGTGACCAGACGATGAGATGGGAAGAGCTTACCACAACAGATTTCCCGGCAGCAGTAGAGCAAGCCGAGGAGGTTTGGCGACGCGTTACACATGCCGCTAGTGGGAGAGTGCCTCCTGAACGACGAATCGGGCCAACTGGTCGTTAGGTTCAACCTGCAAGACCAGCTCGGCCTCGCGTTTAGCCGCAGAAAACCGCCCTTCGGAAAGGTACAAGGCAGCCAGGCGACTGCGTATGAGACAAAAAAATCTCTCCGGTGGTCGAACAGCAGTGCCATCTATATCAGGCAATGCTTTTTCTAAAGCAGACAGGGCTCGCCTCTTTAAGTCAGGGTTCATCGTAGCTATAGCTTCTTGGTGTGGGTCGAGGACGTTGGCCCACACCGTGCCATAGTTGTAACGCAGGCGGGGGTCTTCCGGACAGGAGGCCACGGCGCTTTCCATCTGCTCAAGAGCCTGGGGCAAATCCTGTGAGCGGATGAAGCCGAACGCCCACAAAGCCCAGATAGGGACAAACTGCTGCATAGAGGTGAAGTGACGTTCCAAGCGCTTGGCGAGCCGGTCCCGGGTCGTTCCATTACTTACATTAGTGATATGTGGATAGACCCTATCCTGTAACGCCACTATGCTTTGCAAATTGTTCAAGTTGATTAGCCGGAGGGGAACATACGGGCTCCTGAATTGTACACACGGGAGGTCATCGGTGTTGAGGGCAGCTTGGGCGCAAGCAGCTCGGAGAGTGTGCTCATTCAGAACCAGATTGCTAAGCAAACGCACTGGGTCATCAAGCCAGACTTCGGCGAGATTGTCACGTACTGCAGGCTGACTCATACGTGCCTGCCAGCGCGAGAAGTCAACCGTGAGCGACTGGGAGGTGCCAGTCACAACCAAGTGACCGATATTGCAGTACCACACGGAAGTGTGGGGGAAAACTGATTGGAAAGTCTTAAGAACAGTTGCGAAGTACTCTGTATTGAGGGGCACCCAGGCACACATGACGCCATCTTTGCCTAGCCGCGACTTGCAGAGCTGGTAGAATTCTCTGGTGTAAAGATAAGGACTAAACGCCGGATGAATCGCGTTCACTGAAATAACATCGTAACTGTTCTCGGAAGTGAGAAGATAATTCCTGCCATCCCCGACGATGAAATGAAACCGTGGGTCATAGAGCACGCCACCATTTTCCGGGAGAAAATAACGTGCAGTCTCTATCTCCTCGGGCACGAGTTCTACACAGTCAATTCGTTGTAAGGGGTACTGAGCCATAGACCAGGCAGTGGAGCCCAGGCCGAAGCCAATAATAAGCGCAGCGTGGGGATCCTTGGCGAGCAGTACAGGAATATGCCCTAGCATCTTGTGTACTACGATGTCGGGGTAGTGGGTGTAGGCAGTGGTTTCACCATTGATGTTTAGCCCTCTCGTATCATCAGCACCACCCAGAACAGCGAGTGAGGCCTCTGCCCCCTCGTGGTAGTAGAGCAGTTCATTGAGTCCTTCTGTCTGGAAAGCACGGCAATAGATTACAGTTGGCCTAATGCGCACGGAAAGGAACGCGCCTACTAACAGTACCGGTATGGCAATCCCTAGGCCCCATTGCCGCCGTCGCGTGCGCGTAGGACTCAGCAGCAGAGCAAGTACACCCAACACAAGATTAATGGCAGCTACCAATATTATGCTCTTCTGGGCACCCAGTGGCGGGAGCAGCACGAAGCCTGCAAGTAGTGAACCCACCACTGCGCCAATCGTGTTAGCTGCATACAATTTTCCCAGGCTACCGCCCAGACGGCTTACACTAGGCGTGTAAAGCTTGGTCACTATCGGAAAGACCGCTCCCATCAAGAAAGTAGGAACCAGTATTAGCAGAGACACCTTTGCGAGATCACCCGCAAGCCGTGTGAGCTGAGGGAAATAGGCAACTCGGAACGACAAAACCACACCGGTGGTCTGCAGTAGGTAGACGGCACACAGACCGATGGCCAGTTCTAAAAGCCCAAAGACCAACAGAAGGTCCTTGCGGCGGTCCGCAATACGTGCGAAACACAAGCTGCCCAGCGCCAGACCAGTCAAGAAGGTAGCCAGAATCATGGTGAATGAGTAGATACTCACGCCCACGAAATAGATGAGCACTCTGGTCCACAGTACCTCGTAGGCAAGTGAGGTGGCGCCGGCAACACCAAAACTGACGAGCACGAAAGTACTCAGCGTCCGATGGCCGTGTTCGGCAGCACTATGCCTGGCCGGGGCAGATTGACTGGCTCCATTCTGTTGTTGTGACGGTTGGAGAGTTGTAGTCGCAGAAAGAGGGCGGATACGGCTGTACTGAGCCGCAATACGGAAGGCGACAAGGGCTGCTGTCAGATTCAGCGCAACAGCCACGAGCGTAGTGGCGTGGGCTCCCAAGAAGCGCAGCAGCAAGAAGCCGGTAGCCAAACATCCCAATATACTGCCTACCGTGTTGACTCCATACAACAAACCAACCCCGCGACCAACCTGGTCGAACCGAACGACCAAGAACCTACTGATTGCCGGCAGAGTACCTCCCATTAGGGTAGTCGGCACGAGTAAGACGGCAAAGCACAGCAGAAACCGGGTGGTAGTGAACAACCAGGAGTGGCTGGGGAATGTCTGTGCCATCAGAACATAAATGCCGTTGATCACTGAGAAAAGATAGGGGAGCAACAGGGCACTCACGCCTATGCCCACCTCGAGTACAGCATAAAGACGCAGAGGGGATCTACTACGGTCGGCTCGGTGGCCGAATATGAGACTTCCCAAGGCCAAGCCTCCCATAAAGCTAGCTAGGACAGTGGTAATAGCCGGGGATGAAACTCCAAAAATCAAACTGAGTGTTTTGACCCAGACAAGTTCATAGGCCAAACCGGCAAACCCCGATAGCAGAAATATGAGCAGAATAATGAAATTCAAAGCAGGATCTCCCTTAGGTCATGGCTTATCAGAATGATGGCCACAGCCAGCATTCCTCATTTCGCTTGTCGCTGTTGGTGCATTCTTCTTATCTGCCGTGAATTCCTCCTCACACTGGCAATGTATCTGGGAAAAGCCAGTGCTTTGCGGCTTTTCTAGAAACTTGCGGCCACGAAACGGTCAATTCTGAACCTCCAGTTCTTCGCCGCAGTAAGGTCATAGCCGCCGGTGGTGGCTCTGCCGCTGCCTCATCAGCACCGCAGACAGACACACTTGTTGGCCCTATCATAATAACAATTGCGAACAGTAGTGCAATAATGAACAGTATGATTCGCATCATCGGCTCC
>JALGTS010000003.1 GCA_029821255.1 Candidatus Zipacnadia bacterium | reverse complement strand
GGCCGCCGCGTTCGGGAGCTAAGATCAACGTGGAGGGCGAACTTCACCCTAAACCAGCCTTCTTCATTACTCCTCAATCCGAAGCTGGAGCCTGGGTAGTATCGCCGCCGCTGCCTGTTATGACCAAGCCAGTCACCCTTGCTATGCGCGTACAGATGCGCTCAGGCAGCGGCGCACTGGCGGTCAGCTTCGTATCAGACATTCCAGAATCACCAACCCAGATAACGCCGCTGTGGCATCTGGAGCTTAAAGACAACAAAGTGCACACGATTAAACTGGGCATGGCAGCTCCTGCAACTGAGGCGGTGCGCCTGGCAATCGGCGCTGTCGGCGGTGAGGGCGAGTGGTCAGTTGAACAGATAGAACTGAGTGCCTGGACACCTCCGGAGCGCAAGCCTGGCCCGCTGGCCGACTTGCCCGCGGCAACCAGTCCGGAACCGCTGCCGGTCGGCTGGGAACCGTCGGGCAGTTTGGATGGACGCTGGCGCATGGTGGGCACCGAGCGGGAGATGGTAACAAGCGTGAACGGCCTGCAAATTACCTTTCCCGCAAAAGTGACGGTCGCCCAGGGCGTCCGCCACGAACTGGATGTTCTGGTCACTAATCGCGGCGATGTTGAAAAGGACCTAACTATCAGCCTGCAGGGCCCACCAGCAGTCTATATGCCCACCTTCACTGTGCCTTTCGCTGCCGGGGGCACCACGCTGTTCCATCCACCAATCCAGATGCTACAAGTCGGCAAGCACTGGATCAAGCTCAAATTGTCCTCTGGCTCCCAGACAGTGGAGGTCCCCCTTGAGGTAGTCTGCGAGCCGCGCTTTCCGGCCATCGGCATCTGCGGTGAGCCGCAATCACTTGCCTCCTCCCCACCCCAACTCCGTCAACTGGCTCAGTTCTTTCATATGCGTATGCCGGAAGAACCTGTGCCTACCAGCACAATCAGCCAGCAGCTAAACGAAGCGGCGGGCCAGATTATCCTCTCACTGCCCCTGGAAGACGACGCCTCCGCCATACTGGCCAGGGCCAAGGCAGTGCAAGGCAACCGGATGCCCTCTCTGGTAGGGCTGTACCTGCCTGCTTCAATACAGCAAAGCAGCGGCAGCGAGATCGCTGCCGCGGTAACCTCTGCTGCTGAGCAGATGCGGAGCAAACTCTCGGAGACCGCCATCATAAGTCCGCCGCTGCCAGTGGTCAGCACCGAGGAGGGACTAATGCCTTCGCCCCAGCTCGTGGAGGCCCTGGATGCAGGTATGGGCACAGCCGTCGGCTCCCTGGGCCTACATATTGACGAGCTGCCCCCTGGTGTGGTGCTGACCGAGAAGATAGATGGTCATTTGCGCCGCCAGCCGGGCTCGTTTTGGGTGGATTTTGACAGGCGATATGACTTTGCCAGCCTCCGCCAATGGCTCACTCAGCAACAATTGCGACTGCCGCTGTTCCTGGATAATCTGGCCCTACACGGCACCGGCGACAGTCGCCTGAATGCACTGATGGCAGGCCGGCTACTGATTAGCGGCTTCGCCCAGGGCTGCACTGCTGCCACGTTTCCAGCCGAGCAACTGTCCTCGTTGCAGGGAGAGGCTGCGGACTCGCCGCCGCTACTCGCGATGATACGAGAACTGACACGGGAGCTAGCAGGCACAGTGCCGTTGCGGGGGCTGGCCGGCAAAGAGGGGTTTTCCGGACGGATAGGCGAGCCGATCACCTACCGCTCATTTATGCGGAAAAGTGAAGGCATCCTATTTATGTGGAACAACACCTCAATGCCAATAGATGTAGCGGTGGTGCTGCAAGCACTTCCCTTGCAAATGCACCTGCTGCGGCTATCTTATTCAGAGCAGTTCGTAGAACGAAGTTTCCAAGGACTATTTTCTCTAAGTGACGAAGCACGGACCAACCACCAGCAAGCTGTCTATGTCCGGGTCCGGCCCCTGGAGATCGTCGGCCTGAGCTTCAATTTCAAGAATCCCCATGCCGGCTGGCTGGGACAACTCGCCCCGCGCCCGCCGGTGAAGGAAGATTACGGCCCCCACTGGCCAGAGCGTGGAGGCCAGCCCTGGATGTCCAGAAAATGAGAGCTGCTCAGGGAAGAATAAAATCATTAGCGGCCCGAGGTTAACCTCGGGCCGTCGGAGCAGGGGTGACCAACCCTCGTTGTGGTGAGACCCTGCTGGTGCGCTTTTCCACATCAGCCAACCTCTTATCCCATAGCAGCCAGCATCCCGGCTCAAAGCCGGGCTATATCAACCAGTTGAGATCGCTGGATGCCCGCCTGCTGCATCAGCCGCTGCACATAGCGCAGGTTGCCTACTCCGTCGATACTGCAGCAATCGCTGCCGGCAATAAACTTCACTCCACAGCGCGAGAAGGCCTGCAATACTCGGGCGAATTCTTCAGTGAATTCGCCCAGCGGTAGGTCAGGATACCACCACCAGGCTCGATTACACAACTCGCAGGCTACTTCGGCTGCCGCCATCGCATCTCCCAGCTCCTCCAACCGCTCGGTAGGCAGTTCACCAGGAGTCACCGGCGCGGGGAACCGCCCCAAATTGAATGGATAAGCCAAAACATTAACCAGCCCTGTCTCGATCGCGCCCATCAAGGCGGCAAAAATGTTTTCTATCAATCGCTCCCACCGGACGGGTATATCATAGGCCACCGCAGCAGTGCGCTCACTTAGATGGACCAACACCAGCGGGAAGGCTTGGCAGGCGCCGGCCGGGGCGCTGATTCGCCCTGAAGTGTCTATTATTTCTGTCTGGATTGCCGGAACAACCCGTACCGGGCTGGCTGATCCAACCGCCGCCAGTTGTTCAGGCCGTTCATTTATGTTAGTGTCAACAGCCCTGTAACTGGTAACTAAACCAACTGCCTGCAGACCGGCAGCTTCGGCAGCACGTACGAACTGGCCCGCCTCAGATATCTGTGAGGCCTCGGCAATATTGACATGAGCATCATAAGAGATCAGACGCATTGTCCTCTCCTGGCTCCAGAATGGCACAACTACCAGCCGTGTTCACCGACCAGCGGCACAAAGACACACCCAATACTCTTCTCAATATGAAGTTTGCCGTCTTCTTTCTTGTTGCCGACTATACATGTCTGCATGCCACGGCTGCCCACCGGTGCTACCAGTCGTCCGCCTTCGGCAAGCTGCTCAACCAGCGGCGGAGGCACCTGCGGGGCGGCCGCCGCTACGATAATTCGATCATAGGGCGCTGCCTCCGGATAGCCCAGTGTTCCATCACCTACCACGATGTTAACATTCTCATAGCCCAGGCGGGACAGGACTTGGCGAGCACGCTCCGCGAGAGTTTCGATGATCTCAATCGCATAGACCTCCGCTGCCAGCTCCCCAAGCAGTGCCGCCTGATAGCCTGAGCCTGCGCCCACCTCCAATACCCGGTGTTCAGGCCAGCAGGCCAACAGTTCCAGCATCTTAGCCACCATATACGGTTGTGAGATTGTCTGGCCTTCACCAATGGATAAGGCGCTGTCATCGTAGGCAAAGCGGCGCTGACGCTTCGGAACGAACTGCTCGCGCGGAACCTTCCCCATCGCTGCCAAAACCCGCTCGTCGGCGATTCCCCGCCGGCGCAACTGGTCTTCGACCATCCTCCGTCGTTGCTCAGCGAAGTCATCAACATTTGAGTTGTTAGTCGTATGCCATAGCATCTGAATTCCTCCCACTCGCCGCCAATCTGCAAGCGTCGGGCAGGAGTAAGTCCCTTCAGTAGGGAACTATAACTAAGTACAGCCGTCAAAACAGATAGCCGAAAGGAGGTGAGTCAACTGCGTCACACCACCTTCACTGGGGCATCCGACCGACTCCTGCCTCTATGGGAAACCGATATCTTTGTCGGCTTGTTCCGCACCGCCTTTATCATTGCTTTCGTTGTCGCCGGGACACTACCGCCACCCAACCCTCAGGTGCGTACAGGCGCTTGGATATTGTTCATAACTGCAACACTCTTCACGATAGCTCTGTTCCGAGCATTCGCAAAAGGACGCTCTATTCCCTACCAGCGTCCGATAGCACTTACTCTGGATCTACTGTTAGTCACCATTGCCATTCTCCTGCTCGGCCCAAACTATCAGCAGTCACTTTTCCAAATCTACTACTTGATAGTACTTGTCGGCGCGATATGGTTTCACCTGGTCGGTTCCCTGTGTACTGCCATAGCAGCAATGATTCTGTTCACTCTGGCACAATACATGTTGTTAGCCTACTCCGCACCACTCGGCGAGATGGCTATAAACGTTGTATGGGGCTATGGCGGGCTGTTTTTGTTCCTGATTGCCATAATCAGCGGATTCTTGGTCCGAGCACTGGACCGCCAATACCAAGCCACGGCGCAATTCACCCACGAACTACAATTGGCCCGCACCGTGCAGGATACGATCCTGACACCCAACTTGCCACAGCTACCCGGCTGGCAGCTCGCCCTCCGCTTCGAGCCGGCCCGCTGGGTGGGTGGCGATCTGTACGAAGTAGCCGAACTGCCCGACGGGCAGTACCTGATATGCCTGGGCGATATGCCCGGCAAGAGCGCTTACGGACTCGTCCATCTGTCTCTCATATATTCACAAGTACGGGGAGCAGCCTTTGCCAATCTATCTCCCGCCGCCATAGCCAACCGGGTCAACCAGACGGTCTATGATGTGCTCCAGCCCTACGGCTACGCTCCGCTATTCATCAGTATGTTGCAGCCTGATACGGGTGAACTTACATTCGTCTCCTGTGGCCATCATCCTCCTGTGCTGCTGCGAACCGACGGCTCTTATCAGGAACTTTTCAGCAATGGAATCGTTATTGGTGGCCGCCGCGATGCCAATTACCAGCAGCGTGAGACGCAGATTGAGCCAGGAGACCTGCTCATCTGTTATACCGACGGCATAATCGAGCCGCGCAACCAGGCAGGAGAGGAATTCGGCGTGCACCGGCTCATCCAGGTCGCTCGCAGCGTAGAGGCAGCTAACGGATCGGTCGAGGAGATTAGCGACGAGATCCTCCGGCAGAGCCATAAGTTTAGCGTTGAGTGGGACCGCGATGATGCCACTTTGATATTGTTGCGGCGAGAGTCAAGCACGGCATCACCATAATTCCATAATTCCGTGACTCAGAATGCTAGGCATTGTTCAGGCAAGAGGTTATCGGTTCATCCTACTTATGCAGCTTAGGTGATGGTGCGAATCACGCCGACGACCTTGCCGATGATTTCGGCCCGGTCACTGACAATAGACTCCATAGCAGAGTTTGCCGGACGCAGTTCAACGCTATCTTGGCGAGGATAGAAATGCTTGACAGTGGCCTCGTCTTCCAGAAGTGCTACCACTATATCGCCGGCTTCGGCCGTGCTCTGCTGGCTAACGACGACCAGGTCACCGTCGAGGATGCCCGCTTCAATCATGCTATCGCCGCTGACCCGTAGCATAAACAGATCCTGGCCAGAAAACATTTCCTGGGGAATAGGCACCCGACTTTCAATGTTTTCCGCCGCCAATAGGGGCTGGCCAGCAGGTACAGTACCAACGATCGGCACATACTGGGCTCCCGTACGAGCCTCAGTCCCACCGATGACCGGCCTGGTCGCGCGGTTGAGAGTTGGCGTACGCTCGACCAAACCCGCCTTCTCCAAAACCCGGAGGTGAAAAAGTACCGTTGAAGGCGATTTCAGACCAACAGCCTTGGCAATTTCCCGTAGCGAAGGAGGATATCCCCGCTCCTGAGTTGTCTCAATCAGATAATGGAGGATCTGTTGGCGTCGGGAGGTTATTCCCTCTTTGGCCATAGCTGTTCACCACCTGCCAAGGCTCGGTAAGTTATCCATATAGTTTACCAGATTGGGAGAAATTTGTCAAACATCCGTTCTATGGACCTACAATCATACAGGAGTGGCTGCTATGGATATTGGTTTGGCCATCACCGGGGGAATACAATCCCTGGATGAGGTAAACATCGCGGCCATCGCTGGCAGCGGCGTGGGTAGCCTGTTCGTCGGCTGCTACGAGGACGAACTGCGTTGGGAAGCCGAACGAATGGCCGTATTTGTCCGTGAGGCCAGGCGCAGCGGTCTGGAATGCTACGCGATACCGTGGGGCTATGGCCGACTGCTGGATCCTGACCCCCGTATTCCCAGCCTATATGTCCATACTTGGCCGCAAACTTTGCAGATTGATAGCCGCGGGCGACGCTGCCCCAAAGCCTGCCCCAATGATCCCCGCTTCCTGGAATGGTTCACTTCCAGCATACGCACACTGGCGTGGCTGCTGGAGGTCAACGGATTTGTGTGGGATGAGCCGTCTTTTCACTACTCACGGGGCGTCTGGAGCTGCCGCTGTGAGTACTGCCAGCGGCTGTTTCGCGGCAGCTATGACAAAGAATTGCCCAAACGGCTGACCCCTGAGGTCCTGGAATTTCGGCGCCAGAGCATCGCCTTGTTTCTGCTGGCTGCCCGCGCCGCCATCCACGCAGTGGATCGGCGTCTGCGGTCCATAGTTATGCCACCGCCGCTGGCCTCGGCCCACTTCCGCTACACCGGTGCCGACAACTGGACCTTGCTGGCCGAGAGTGCCGCAGTAGATGCAATATCCCTGCTATCTATAGGAAACGACAATAGCTTGATAGACAGCAATATGCCCAGCTATACCGACGCAGCTTCGGCAGTTGCCGCCCAGGGGAAACAGTTATGGGTTTGGGTTGCCAGTGATCTGGAAGATACTGCCAGTGTAGTGAGGCAAAAGCAGTTGGCGAGAAGCCTGGGGGCCAGCCGCCTGGTGATAGCTGACTACACCAGCTTGGTCGACCTCCATGGCTTGGCGCAGATGGCCCGAATTCTGGCGAGACTGGCCCAGTGATTCGGATCAGTCAAATAGGCGTGCTACTCCGGCAATCCACAGCAGGTCGCGGAGTTGATCCAGGAATGGTTTAGTGGGCTTCTTCGGCGGAACGTAGACTATATCTGCAGGCTGCAGAATTGCCTCGTCAGGTGGAATTCCCTTTTTATAATCACCTATAGAGACAACCATGTGCTGCCACTTTTTGGCCTCGGGATCCGGCCGCAGGATATGCACTTCATTTGTCTTAGCACTCTCACTGAGTCCCCCACTGCGCGCCACTACGTCAAGAGCAGTAAGCCCCGGCTCCCAGGGGAACTTGCCCTGCACTCCCACCGCACCGAGCACGTAAAGTGTTTCTTTCTCTGGTACCATGATGATATCGCCAGGCTCGACGTCTATGTTCTCAGAGAGCTGGCCCTCATCCATCATGGCTTTAATGTCAACAGTAATGGGCTTACCCTGACGGTAGACAGTTACACGCCGTAGATCAGCCATTTGGGTGGGGGCAGAGAGTGTTACAATGCGCAGTAGATCATGCTCTTTGATACTCCCGATATCCAGCACATGCGGCTGTTCGACTGCACCAGCAATCAGTACCGTTTCCGGCTCCTTTTTGGGAATTACCAATATGTCGCCGGGGAAGAGCTGAATGTTCTGGGATTGATCACCCTTTTCCCAAAGCGCCTTAAGGTCAACGGAGCGCATCTTGCCATCTGGCGAGTAGACCTGGGCGGCGACTAAGTCTGCCTGCGGCGTAAATCCCTGCGCCTGGGCCAGTAGCTCCAGCACTCGGAGCGGCTCACCGCTGCGGAAGGTAGCTGGACTGTTCACCTCTCCGACCACGGATATACTTCCCGCCTCATTAACGACCACAACATCACCGGGCTGGAGTACTTTGTTCTCAGATACATCACCTTCCCTTATCAACCGATGTAGGTCTATCGTTTCACTACGGTGATCCCGATGGATAAGTAGAGCAGTCGACTTGTCTGCACCCGCTGCTAACCCGCCAGCCACTCGGGTAATCGCATCCAAGACCCGGACCTCCTCGCCAACCGGGATGCGGACAGTTGTGGGATTGTTTACATACCCTAACACCGCAACACGTTCTTGCACCTTGGGCACGTATATTATATCGCCGTATTGCACACGCTCGGTGACATCAATGGGCTGCTCAGTGCGGATGCCACTGAGGTCCAACACCTTGGGTTGCTCGCCCGGGTGAGTCACCCGTACGTGCGCCAGGTCAGAAAGCTCGGTAATGCCGGCACCGATCACCGCATCCACCACCGTTGCACCGAACGGCAGCATTAGCGGCTCCTGGCTACTAACATAGCCAGACACATAGACCTTGCGCACCGACTCGATTTCGCGAATGCTCAGAATCACATACGGAAGCCGCAAAAATTCACCAAGCCGTTCAGTGAGGTGCTGGCGCGCTTGCTCTATAGTCATACCTCGTAGGTATACCTGCCCCAGCTGGGGCATCGTTATAGTACCTGCCGGGCCCACTGTGTAGGTACCCGACATATCCGCGCTACCGAAGACCTCCACCTGCAACACATCGCCCGGACTGAGCTGGTAGTCTGGACCCAACAGGCATTGATCCCCTGCTGACGACAAGCCAGCAGTCAACAGTAAGCCCGATATCAACAGCAGGTAAACGGCTGCCATATGAGAAAGTACTGTTATGCTAAGCTTCGTAGTCATGATTCGGTCCCAGACCTGCCATTAGCATGGAATAGGTTGCCTGTCCATTGTACGCCGTCAGCCGGCTGACGTCAACTACTATCCCTATACCGCTACCTACCGCTACCGCAGTTGCGCTTGTTCAAATCCAAGTCTTCAGATATAATTACTCTACATTGCTGATAGGACAGAGAGGAGCACTGCTGATGGAAGATTCAACCCGAGGGCGACCGCGCGTTGCCTTAATTCAATTCCCCGGCTCCAACTGTGAGTGGGAGTCTCAGCGAGCGGCCCAGGCCGCCGGCATCGCCTGCGACATCTTCCGCTGGAATCGCGATCCGGCTGCACTAACTGAGTATGACGGCTACATAATAGGCGGGGGATTTTCTTATCAAGATCGGGTCCGTGCGGGCGTGATTGCCACTAAAGAGCCGATCGTTACCACGATGTTCGAGCAGGTAACCGAATACGGGAAGCCCGTACTGGGTATCTGCAATGGCGCCCAGGTGCTCGTCGAGGCCGGCCTTATCCCCGGTCTTGAACCCGGTATGGTACAAATGGCGCTCGCCCCTAATTATCCCGATCCTGGCGGGCGCATCAGCGACTTCTGCTGCCGTTGGGTATATCTCAAACATAGCTGCCAGCCGGGGCGTTGCGCGCTAAGCAGTCAAATGCCTCCTAACTACGTCTGGCCAGTGCCCATAGCCCATGGTGAGGGGCGCTTTACCACTCGCGATCCGCAAATCATCGCCCAATTGCACGCCAACGACAAGATCGTCTTTCAATATTGTGATGCCAACGGACGCATTGCTGACACTCCCGAGATCAATCCTAACGGCGCCACGGAGAACATTGCCGGGCTGTGCAATCCGGCGGGCAATGTGCTAGCGATGATGCCTCACCCGGAGCGGGCCAGTTTCCTCTACCAGATTCCTTCCGAACTAACCAACGAGTGGGGGCAGCGCAAGCGCCAGGCCTGGGGCGAGGTTGAGGCTATGCAGCAACCCGGCCCTGGACGGCTGATCTTTGAGTCCCTGCGCGAGGCCCTGCTCGTAGCAGTTTCCTGATAGCTCGCATCCAGACATCACTAATACCCTACCAAGCAACGCAGAAGTTCTACGAGAGCCGGGAGGTTCAAATGCAGACGCTTGAACTGCTGGTCAGCCTGAAGATCCCTGATGTCACCGCCCTGACCGCCGCCTCGTCCATTCGGCGGCGACTGGGCTATGACGAGGTGCTCAAAGAGCTGCGCCGTAGCGATTACTACTCGCTGGACCTGAATACCACTGATCCGCAGGTTGCCAATGAGCTGGCTCATGAGCTGGCCGAGAAGACTAACCTCTTCGTCAACCCCAACAAGCACAGCTACGAAGTCCGTTTTCCGCAAGACCGAGGCGGCAGACCTACCCTGGAGGATGGCCTGTGGCGGGTGGAAGTGCTGGTCACCGACGCCGAAGGCGCTCAGGCTAATGATATTCAGCAGGCGCTGACGCAGCGCCTGGGCTACGGCGAGCAGGTCGCGGCTGTCCGGCGGGGGATTCTGTGGACGCTGCTGCTGGCCGCCGCCAGCGCTGAAGAAGCCCGAAAGATTGCCGAGGAGATTACGGTGACCACCGCCCGCGACCAGGGCATACTAGCCAACCCCCACTTCCAAGCATGGGAGATAATCTAAGCTTCGCTATACCCAGAGCCGCAGCTCATCGTGCATACGGATTATTCTTCTTGAGCATGCAGCACTTTTTGTACTTCTTGCCGCTGCCGCAGGGGCACGGGTCGTTGCGGTCTGGCTCCTTAGGAGCATGATAAGTAGTCGGGGTCATGCGACTCTCCGCGGCGGCCTGTTCCATCATCGCTTCGGTACCAGCCCCTTCCCCTCCAGCAACGCCCGCCGGCACCAGCTCAGGAGCCAACATCTCTTGACTGGTCTCCAGTTGCGCCATATCGCGCTCTTGTTGCTGGGCGCTCTCTTCGGTCATCATAATCGCCCGGGTCATATCTTCGGCGATATGATCTATCATCCGTTCAAAGTATTCATAAGCTTCGCGCTGATATTCCACTAAGGGATCGCGCTGGCCGTAGCCACGTAGTCCGATGCTATCGCGCAGATCGTCCATCTCCCGCAGGTGCTCCATCCACCAGTAGTCTACGGTGCGCAACAGCCAGCTCCGCTCAATCTCCCGCATCATCTCCGGCCCGATGGCTTGCTCACGCCGTCTATACAGGTCGTGGACAATCTCTTTAATCTCCTCGCCCACATGGTTAGAGTCCATCGCACACAAATCTTCATAGGCCAGCACCGAATCAAGTGCCGGGACGGCCTCGACCAGCGCTGAATAGAGCATTTCCAGGTCGCGATCCTCAGGGTGGATCGCCGGGCTGGCATAAGCTTCAACCACATTGTCCACAGTACGATCAAGCATACCGACGATATGATCACGAATATTCTCACCCTCCAGCACGCGGCGGCGCTGCTCATAGACGACCTTGCGCTGCTTGTCCATTACATCGTCGTACTTAAGGGTGTTTTTGCGAATTTCAAAGTTACGCAACTCGACCTTAGCCTGCGCACGCTCAATTGACTTGCTGACGATACGGTGCTCAATGGCCTCTTCCTCCGGCCAGCCACGGAGGAACATTCCGAACCGGTCGGGGCCGAAGAGCTGCATCAGTTCGTCTTCCAGGCTGACATAGAATCGCGAGCTACCCGGATCGCCCT
The DNA here is from genome assembly GCA_029821255.1 of Candidatus Zipacnadia bacterium. GTDB lineage: Bacteria > Armatimonadota > Zipacnadia > Zipacnadales > Zipacnadaceae > JALGTD01. The sequence goes on along the minus strand of JALGTS010000003.1, from coordinate 5,521 downwards.
GCCGTCCGGAGCGGCCTCGTAACTGATTATCAATACGGCGGCTTTCGTGGCGCTCGGTACCCAGTATGTGCAACCCGCCAAGTCTTTTGACTTTTTCGTACTGCTCCGGATAGAAGTCCTTATCTTTCTCCTCTGGCTTGCCCCCCAGCACGATATCCACACCCCGCCCGGCCATATTGGTGGCGATGGTAATCTGCCCGGGCCGACCTGCCTGTGCGATGATCCGCCCCTCTTCTTCGTGGTACTTCGCGTTGAGAATGTTATGCGGAATGCCCTCCTCCAAGGCCTCCCGCAGCCGACGCCGATGGTGTTCCAGAGTTGATGCGTCAGTCTCGTCGCCAGCAACCTCCAGTAAGCCGAGCAGGCTTTCAATGTTCTCCTCAGCTTGTACCTCCGGGTTCAGGCCGAGGTCACGAGCTATCGCCGCCAGCTCGTGGCGACTCAGCTCGTCAATCGGTGTTCGCAGCGCCTCAATATATTCCTGGCGTTTATTCCCATCCAGGCTATGACTATTCCGCAGTTGCCATTGACACAGCAGTACCAAGCAGTGGCGGCGTAGCTTGTCAGCAGCCAGACGCGTACCGAGGTATTCGGAAACCTCCACCGAGCGCGAGCCGCACAGCACGGGCTGTTCGCGGATGTACATATGCAGTAGCTCTGAGACTATACCCCGGTACTTGGCCTCCCGGGTCTTGTAGACGACATCGGGGTAGTCCTTACGAATTACTGGCTCGTTTGTCGGGATGACTACAACCGGCATATTGTAGATCTGGACGAACTCCTGCTCCTCAGTCTTGGCGGTGCCGGTCATCCCAGCTAATTTTTCATAGAGGCGGAAGAAGTTTTGATAGGTGATACTGGCCACGGTCTGACGAGCCTGCTGGACATGCACACCTTCTTTGGCTTCAATGGCCTGGTGCAGGCCGTCGCTATAGCGCCGGCCTGGTTGGAGATGACCGGTGAATTCGTCAACAATGACAACCTCACCGTCTTTGACCACATAATCAACGTCCCGTTCATAAAGCGTATGGGCCTTCAGCGAATTGTCAATATGATGGCGGATGTCCGAATAATGCGGGTCACTGAGGTTATCGATCCCCAGCATTTCCTCCACCTTTTTTTGCCCCTTCTCAGTCAGTGCGGCCTGGTGAAACTTAGGATCGTAGATGTAATCGGCCTGAGGATGGTCCTGGCCGTTGTGATCCTCCTTATATTCCTCATTTTCCTGATCCAACATCGGATGCAGCCGTGATACAATCCGATCAATCTCTTCATAGAACTGAGTGCTCTTCTGGGGCATGCCTGAGATGATTAGCGGAGTGCGGGCCTCGTCAATGAGGATGCTGTCTACCTCATCAATGATCGCATAATACAGGTCCGGCAGCACTAAGTTCTCCGGACGAGTGGTCATATTATCACGCAGATAGTCAAAGCCCAGTTCACTGTTCTGGACGTATGTGATATCCTTGGCGTAGTTAGCCCGACGCTCGGCAGGATCCATGCCCTGTTGGATATACCCGCAGCTCATGCCGAGGAACTCGTAGATTGCGCCCATCCATTCGGCCTGCCAGCGTACGAGGTAATCGTTGGTGGTAACGAGTTGCACACTGCGGCCGGTCAACGCATTCAGATAAAGGGGCATAGTGGCGGTTAGCGTCTTACCCTCACCGGTCTTCATTTCGGCGATCTTGCCCTCGTGCAAGACAATAGCGCCCATCACCTGCACATCAAAGTGACGCTGGCCCAGCGTGCGCCGGGCAGCCTCGCGCACCGCCGCAAATGCCTCAGGGAGGATATCGTCCAGGGCCTCTCCACCGGCCACGCGCGACCTGAATTCCTCAGTCTTGGCACGCAGCTCTGCGTCACTGAGGGCCTGAAACTGTGGCTCCAGTTTGTTGACATCCTGGACACGGCGGCGCAGTCGAGCCACTTCGCGCTCGTTGGAATCAAATACTCGTTTTAGTGCCTGCAAGACAGCAGCCATAAGACTTCAATCACCTAATGTAATTATACCACAACTGGCTACATACTTTAAGGTTAGACGCTGCAAACGGGGGAATTGTGCGCATAATATGCCGCACAACTGCGCTCGGTAGGCCATAGGGGCGGAAGATGGCGATAAATATTAGGTATACCTCAGCATTGTTGCGCCAGTGCTTCGGTCACCGGGCAGCCATCCCATTCAACCGGCAAATCCAGACCTAACAGCCAGGCGGCAGTCGGGGCAGTGTCAAATATGCGAACCGGCCCGGTAATCTCATAGCCTTGTTTGATTCCGGGGCCGGCCATCATCCATGGGATTATCATACATTCATCTGACTCATCGCCATGGGCATAGCCACGCCCACCGTGATCAGTGACCACCATCAGCACAGTTGAGTCAGTCTTCCCCAACCGGGCGATAGCCTCAACCAGCCAGCCAACGCAGCGGTCGGCATTCTCCAGCGCCGCCATATACGCCGGGCTCATCCAGCCCTCCTGATGCCCCTCATTGTCCAGGACTCCGAGATATAAATAGATAACGTTCAGAGACATCGTCTCCAGGTGCTCAATGGCCACCCGAACGACGGCATCGTCGTCGGTAGCGGTGCGGTGGCGCCGGCGTTGGTTGATATAGTAGCTTACGTCCAGGCTGTCCGGCTGGCTGATAACACACATCGGGCCCCAGTTGTAGAAGGCGCCTACCTTCAAGCCTGCTTCATGCGCGATATCCAGCAGCCCAGGGATACGAGGTCTGCCAGGAGTAAGCCCGCCTTCACCGCACAACCCGCGGGCAGGTGCGTCCACCCCGTAGAACATGGAAAGATGAGCAGGAAGCGTTTCCGATGGCGCTACCGTACGCGCGTGCCAACATATCGCCCCCCGCGCGATAATGCTATCCATAGCTGGAGTATCGGCAGCGCGCAATGCATCCGGCCGCATACCATCTATGGAGCACAACACCAGCAACTCAGCTCGCTTAGCAGGCTGAACTGCGCCGTCGTTCTCCCCAGTTCGGTTGTTGACCGGTCCTTGGTTCATACGCCAACCTCCTGTACTTAGGCATAAAGCGCTGTTTCATACCGCTGTGCCGCCCTGGTTGCCAATACTATTCTTCACGCACCATATTCACTCCTGCACGCTGGCGCTGGAGTCCCACAGGCCGCGCGTCGGTGTACACAAACTGAGCAACTTTCTGAGTCTTCTGCGGGATATCAGGTTGACAACTGCAATGATTTATGATATCTTAGCACTCAAAGAGCGAGAGTGCTAAAACTTTTATAAATTCCGTTGCATATCTGCTGTGAAGGGAGGTAATGTAGTGTGGCACTGAAGATTATTGGCGACCGCGTGATGATTGAGGTGGATGAACCTGAGACAACCGAAGGAGGTATCCATTTGCCCGAATCTGCCCAAGAGAAACCACAACAGGGGACCGTGGTGGAAGTGGGCGAGGGCAGGCGCTTGGACAATGGCGCCCTCGTGCCCCCCGATGTAAAGAAGGGAGACAAAGTCATCTTCGCCAAATATGCAGGAACCGAGATCGCTGATGAGGGCAAAGAGTACTTAATCCTGGACAGCAGTCAGATATATGCCAAGCTGGAGTAACCCGCTTGGCTGTCCAATAGCTGCAATTAACAGCCGGGTCACTAATAAGAAGGAGGCGAGTAGGAGGCTATGCCTGCTAAAGAGATACTATTTGACGAGGAGGCCCGCCGGGCTCTGGAAGAGGGCGCTAATACTGTGGCCGATGCAGTCAAGGTAACGCTGGGGCCGGCTGGCCGCAATGTACTACTGGAGAAGAGCTTTGGCTCCCCCACTATTTCCAAGGATGGAGTAACCGTAGCCAAGGAGATTGAGCTGGAAGACCACGCAAAGAATACTGGAGCAAAATTACTGGTTGAGGTGGCCTCGCAAACCAATGACGAGGCCGGTGACGGTACCACCACTGCAACCGTCCTGGCCCAGAGCATGCTTAGTGCAGGGCTGAAGGCAGTAGCAGCCGGTGCCAATCCGATGTTTCTCAAGCGAGGGATTGACAAGGCAGTCTCTGCAGTCGTCGACACCCTGCGCGAGCGGGCCATTGAGGTAAAGACCCCTGAGGAAATGAGACAGGTGGCGTCCATCGCCGGTAACGATCCGCAGATCGGCGAACTGGTGGCCGAGGCTATGCGTGAGGTTGGCAAAGACGGTGTCATCACCGTTGAGGAGTCCCAGGGTATTGAGACGACCCTTGAGCTGGTCGAAGGGATGCAGTTTGACAAAGGTTACATCAGTCCCTATATGGTCACCAACAAAGAGAACCTCACCGCCGAGCTGGAAAATCCTCTCATATTGCTCTACGAAAAGAAGATTAGCAACGTCAACGAGATCGTTCCGCTGTTGGAGCGAGTAGTGCACGCTAATAAGGCTCTGTTAATCGTGGCTGAGGATGTCGAAGGCGAAGCCCTTGCGACTCTGGTTGTTAATAAACTGCGTGGAGCCCTGAACGCAGTAGCCGTTAAAGCTCCCGGGTTTGGCGAGCGACGCAAAGCAACCCTGGAAGATATCGCCATCCTCACTAACGGAACCTTCTTATCCGAAGAACTGGGGGTGAAGCTGGAAAATGTGACGCTGGATATGCTGGGCACTGCTAGCAAGGTCATAGTGACCAATGATGATACGACCATTATTGAAGGCGCAGGCAGTGCCGATGCTATCAAGGGCCGCATTGAACAGCTCCGCCAGGCGATCGAGGAGACCGACTCCAACTATGACCGCGAGAAGCTCGAAGAGCGGCTGGCTAAGCTCGCCGGCGGCGTGGCTGTCATTCATGTTGGAGCAGCTACCGAAACCGAACTGAAAGAGAAACAACACCGCTACGAAGATGCTCTCTCCGCAACACGTGTGGCCGTTGAAGAGGGTATTGTGCCCGGTGGCGGTGCGGCTCTAGTCCACGCCATTCCTGCCCTGGACGATGTGGAGGCAGAAAACGAAGACGAGCAGACCGGCATAGATATTATGCGCAAGGCGCTGGAAAGTCCGCTACGTCAGTTGGCAGATAACGCAGGCTTTGAGGGTTCGATCATCGCCCGAAGAGTAGCAGAAAAAGAGCCAGAAGTCGGCTTTGATGTCCTGAAGGGCGAATACACGAATATGATAAAGGCAGGAATTATTGAGCATCGCTGGGATGATCCTGACCACCGAAAGTCTGCTGGCTGAGATCAAGGAAGAAAAACCGCCCGCTACCGCCGGGGGCGGAGGCATGCAAGGCGGAATGCCGCCTATGTAGCATCAGGATGATACCGCACAGAATCGGCCGCAGGCCGATGAGGGCAGAGGCACTATGCCTCTGCCCTTTTGCTTGTTGGACTTCTTCGCGCACTATCCGGACCAACCTGATCAAGATTGGAGCGGAAATGGTTTTTTATGCTCAATGAATAATCTTCCAGATGGCGGAGGTTGCCGCGCCAAAGTGGTTGTTTGTCCGAACTTTGCAGCGTATCTGGCCTCTATCGTCCGTAGGAGGCTGACTGCCTGCTTGGGGGAAGAAACGATTTAG
>JALGTS010000199.1 GCA_029821255.1 Candidatus Zipacnadia bacterium | reverse complement strand
GCCTGGCGATGTTCGGGGCATACCCACAAGGCGACCGAGGGTACCGCAGCGCGATGACCAGCCTCCCGGAGAGCACCATTTGTGGGCGTTACCCGGCCCCATACGAAATCCGGCATAGTATCTATATATGTCTGGGCCATCGGCTCCGGCCCCGCCAGCTTCTGATACTCTACCAGCGAGTAGAAATAGTGGGGGCCGGTGTCACCCGAATTCTGCGTAGGCAGATGCTTTTCAGTCACGCCGGTAGGATAACCCTCCGTTAACTTAGTGATCATCTTCCTACACCACTGCTCTGTCAGCGCGGCGCGCTGGCTCAGCCCGCTCCCCTGTTCCGCAGCCAAACAGCCAACCAGTGCGCTGGTAATGTACTGATGCGCCGAGACCGGGCAATGATTGTTCGGCATCGGCATATATCCGCCATCGTACTGCCGCGAGATCTCTATTATCCGGTCGCGGCATGCTTCCACCGGCCCCAGAAAGAAGTCAGGAGCAGCCGCCCCGCCGTTAAACACCGGATAAGCCGCACAGTACCAGGCTACTCCCTCCAGGACGCGGCCGTCATATCCCCACCACCCCCACACGTGGCGTTCGCGGCTCTCTCTCCTTACCCGATATCGGTGCAAAGGCAGACCAATATCAGTATCAGGTGTCCAACTGCGGTATATAATCCACTGCGCCGGGCGCTTACAGCGGGCGAAAAGCTTGCGCGCATAGTCCGCATCATATTCCTGAAAGTACAGGGCGGCCCGCGCTGCCAACTGCAATATACCACCAGACTGGTCAGTGTCCAGCCAATCGCCCTCCATAGTCGGCATCTGCGTGCGGGTAGCCGAAGCTACTGCGTCCAAGTCCAGGTCAGCCCAATTGCGCGGCGCCTCGTCGCTGCCGGCAGGTACGCCCCAGGCCTCAAACCGGTCCAGCACAAACATCTCGCTGGCAGCAGGAGGGCTCAAAAAGTGCAGGCGCAGGTAGCTCACTCCTGGCCTATTCAGGGCAAATTCGCACCGTGCCTGCTCATTGTTCCGTACCTGCTGCACAGTAGTATATTGCTCGCCGTCAGCCGAAACCTGTAGGTCAAAATTCCCCACCACTGCCTCCCGGCTGCCGAAGCCCACTACCACTCGCTGCAGATCTATCGCTCGGGGAAGTGACACCGTCCAGATGGGCAGTTCACCTGCCACCGGACAACCCCATTGGCTGCGCGCACCCGGCCCCGGCTCGCCGTCTATCGGCCCGTCCGGATCGTAAGCCAGCCAGCTATCCCACGGCTGCACCGTCATGGCGGCTCCCCCACAACGCATGCTGTAGTAATTGAAACACCCATCAATCAGCCACTTCAGCTCCTCCTCAGCGTAGATGGCTCGCTGCGTCTCCCCCATCGCCCGAAATGCCTTAGCCATATACAGATAACCCAGTCCACCGTCAGTGTGGGTTTCCGGCCCGACGTGGCGACGGGCCTCAAACGCCGAGAGGAACTCCCCGTAGGTCTCTGGTGCGAACGGATCATAGGTGGGGGGAATTGAGGCGTTGTTGACGTGGAAATAGCCTCCATTGATTCGGTTGCGGGTAAACCGACATAGCGCCAGCCCCATGCTGCCTATAATATGCTGGGGGCTTTCCCCTGGCTTCTTAACATACAGGACTGTGGAGCCCACTCGTCCGCCGCATTGCGACTGCCCGTCGCCAAGCAAGTCCACCACTATGTGGTACGCGCCCGGGATTAGGCTTACATCATTCTCGGTGAGCGTTACCGATACCCCAGCCTTCTGTTCGGAAGCTACCGGTAGACCTATTGGCTTGCGTACCGTGTACTTTTGGCTGCTAAACAGCTCCCGAAAGCGGAATTGTAAAATATCCGTAGCCTCTACCTGTCCCTGCTGGCATTCAATCTGTAGCGCAAAAGGTAAAGTAAAATGATTAGGAGAAACACAGCGATACGGCAGCTCCCCGTCAGCAGGCAGATATGCCTCCACCACAACCTGCCCGCCTTGTACCCTCGCATGACCAGAAACTAACACCAACCCTATGACCATATACACAATTAACGCTTTTTTCATAACTCAGATGACTCCTTGCCCACTTTATTGTCACACAGTCAATAAGCAGCATAGTGACCAGCTATGCCGAGCGGTGCAATGCCCACTCGCTCAACATCTGGCCGCAGCTCGCCCACCCCAGTAGAACTCCACTCGCCAAAAGGTACCTCTTTGCGGGCAGTATTCAGTCCGTAGTATTGCCGGTCCTACCATGCTACTCAAAGACAAGCATGCCGAAAAGCCTGGGGTTGTGGAAGGTATTATAGGCAGCCGCCCAGCTGCTAAGCTGGTTACGGCGCTCCTCAGTGCCAGCGTGATCATTGCGGGCGATATTCACACCCCAGACTTCACCGGAGGCTGGCTGTGTGGATAGGCTATCCAGGCTTAGACTAACCTCGGCTATCCAACTGTCCGTGCTAGTCCCACATGCCCAATCCCATGTAGCTTCGCCCGTTGTTTTGTAAGCTCCTTTCGGATTTACCACCAGACGAACGTAGTCCTGGCGACTTCGCCCCGGATCAACATAGATCTCAACACAGTCATCAGTCCACACCTCGTCCTGTGGCGGGCCCGGTTCAAACCTGGCTGTTAAATTCTGCATCAGCGGTTTCTGGCATCGCACACCTATGTAGAGATGCTGTTCGTCGTAGGCGAGATAGCCAGTAGTCTGGGCCAGGGCCAGCTCGGCGCTATTAAACACAACGAAGTCCTTAAGCTCGCCGGCTTGCTGCCAGCAGGGATCATCCAGCCTGCCATCAATATTGGGAGCCTCCTTGACACGAGGACAGCTAACCGCTGGGACGAATACCAGGTCGGTCTGCTGTGAGACAACCACGTTGGCATCCTCAGGAGCGGTCTGGCCGCCTGGAACGTATGCCAACGCTTTATCGCCATCGTCAGATGGTGCCAGCAACTTCAAAGTCACCGCCTGCTTGCCTTTAGGCGGTGAAGGAGTGGCTGAAACCTGCACATCAACAGTTGTGCTTTCCCCAGCAGCAACTCTGACAGTCTTGCTGCTCGGCTCTATGCTCAGGCTCTTGGGGGTGCTTATTTGCACAGTGCCCGCCACAGGTTGGGAGGTATTGTTCTCCACTCTCACAGCCAAATGCGTACCTGACGCCAGCCCAGTACCAACCACCGGATCGACAAAACCCAGAGCCAGCGCCGGCTTAAGCCAGATAGTAGCGTGGGTCGGCAGTGCAACGTGTTGACGAAAGCCGAAACTACAGTCCACTTCGGCATTGAAGACTACATAGGGGCGGGAGTATTCACCCATCTGCCGAAGAGTAACTGCGTATTCAGCACT
>JALGTS010000198.1 GCA_029821255.1 Candidatus Zipacnadia bacterium | reverse complement strand
CAGCAACCGCACGGCCACCACTTTCGAAAACAGGCCGCTCTGCTGCTTACTGAACAGGACGATTAACGCTACAATGGCGACAGTATCAAACCCGGCCCGACCGTTGGTCTGGAGGGCAAAGCCGACTGCTATGCCACCCAAGAGAATAAGCACAGACCTCTCTCGTCGCAGTCCCAGCAATGTGCTCAGAAGTCCAAAAACTATGAAAAGTTCCATTATTCTCTCAGTATTGAAATCTTGCCCCAAGGGGAAAACCGTACCTAAAAGTAATATAAAAAACGCATAGCGTCCTGCCGACCTGTCAGCAATCTGGGTAGTCAAGAGGTACACTCCAACACCCAGGAGCAACAGACAGAAAATGCTGAGAACGTGGATTGCCACCGGGTTGTGCCCCACAGCCGCAAAGATAAGCGCGAATACGAAGTAGACAACCGGGCCCTTGTTATCCCAGAGGTCCTTGTAGGCCACATTTCCTTCGAGTATTTGCTTACCAAATAGCGTATAGATAGCCGTATCGTGTGAAAGGTGGTTCATAGGTGGCTGCAAGATCACTGCCAGCACAACAAACGCCAATATATAAAGCAGCGACTTGCAGTTCTTCGACAGACTCAACATTTGTCTATTCACCGGCACCTTTCTCAGATTGATCCTCCCGGCAATGTAGCTGCTCGCGCAGCCGCTGCTGCAAGCGGGTGTAGCGGCGCCGCTCCGAGGCGGTATTGATTGCCTTGTAGATGCCGCGGCGGTCACCAACCAGACAGGCCATCTGCTCTGCCCGAGTCAGCGCGGTATACAATAGATTACGCTGCAGCATTATGTAGTGGGAGCTATGTATTACGATAACCACCGCCGGATACTCACTGCCCTGCGATTTGTGAATGGTCAGCGCATAGGCTAATTCCAGCTCATCAAGCTCGCCAAAATCATAACCGACCTCGCCCTGGTCAAAGGCAACCCGCAGTGTCTCGCTCTCGGTGTCTATTGCTACTATCCAACCAATGTCGCCATTGTAGACTGATTTATCATAGTTATTGACCGTCTGCAGAACTCTGTCGCCAGTGCGGAACAGAGTCTCACCACGTTGGATCTGTGCCTTGGTCGGTTGGGGCGGATTCAACTGCTGTTGGAGTGCAGTATTGAGAGCGCGCACGCCAATTGGGCCGCGATGCAGCGGTGTAATGACCTTGATGTCATCAGGGGGGAAGTCAAGTTTGGGTAAGTCATGAGCCACTATCTTCACCACCCGCCGGCCTGCCTCCTCCGGATCTTTCTCCTCCACAAAGACACAGTCTTCTCCCTGCCACTGCTTACCGGTGGGCAGATACGGCCTTTCACCACGGTTGATCCGGTGAGCATTCTGCACCAGCAGACTACCCGCTTGCTGACGGTGTATGGTGGTCAAATGACAGACAGATACAACTCCTGATTCGACCAGATCACGCAGCAGATTGCCCGGCCCAACACTGGGGAGCTGATCAGCATCACCAACGAGGACAAGCTGGGTGCCCGGCGCGAGCGCCTGTAGCAGGTCACGGGCCAGTAATACATCCAGCATGCTCGCCTCATCTACTACCAGCGTGTCAACCGGCAGCGGATTGCCCGGCCCGTGCCGGAAGCGATGCTGGTATGGATCATAAGAAAGCAGACGATGAATAGTGGAAGCTTTCCGCCCGGTCATCTGCTCCAGCCGCTTGGCGGCCCTGCCCGTAGGGGAGACAAGTGCTACCCTTCGCCCCAAGCTGGCACAGGCCTCGGCAAAGGCCCGAATTATAGTAGTCTTGCCGGTGCCGGGGCCACCGGTAATAACGCTCAGGCCCGCAGACAGCGCTTTTTTGACGGCGCTTTGCTGCTCTTCGGTCAGAGGCAGCTCGCCCAGCGAGGTCCGGCGCTCCAGCCACTGCTCAATTTGGGCCCGGTCAGGGAGAGTTTCCACAAAGCCGTTCTCTATAGCAGAAAGTCGGTGGGCCACATCACGCTCGGCAGCCAGCATCTGCGGCAGGTAGATGGCCACTTGCTCATTGGTAGCCTCAACCGCTACCTCTTTCTGAGCTTCAAGCTCCCCCAGCGATAACTCGAGGAGCTGCTCATCAAGCCCCAGCAAGCGCGCGGCCTGTTCCAGCAGCTCGCGGCGTGGCAAGAAGAAGTGGCCATTGTCGGTGGCACTTGCCAACAGATGTAGCAGAGCCGCCTGCCGCCGCTGGGGGTCGTCGCGGGGAATGCCTACACTGCGAGCAATCTTATCAGCCGTGGCGAAGCCGATGCCCCGTACCTCGCGGGCCAACCGATAGGGTTGCTGCTCGATCAGCTCGACCGCCTGAGGCCCGTAGCGGTTGTAAATCCGTGTAGCCAGAGCCGACCCGATACCATGCTGGCGGAGGAATATAATTACCTCGTGCATCTGACGATGGCGCTGCCACGAGGTGGTGAGTGCTTCCGCCCGATGGGGCCCAATGCCGGGGACCTCCTGCAACTGCTCGGGGGCCTCATCAAGAATAGCGAGCGTCCGCGCGCCGAACTTCTCCACCAGCGCCTCGGCCAGCTTAGGGCCTACGCCCTCCACCAGCGGACTACTCAGATAGCGCTTGATGCCCTCAGCAGTGGTGGGACGCAGCAGCTCATAAGTTGTGAAACGGAACTGCCGGCCATAGCGCTGATGAGTCTCCCAACTTCCGGTCAGCCGCACTGACTCGCCGCTGGTAGGCGCTAACATCACACCGACTGCGGTCGCCTCGGCACCCTCATCTATCTCCAGGCTCAGTACCGTCCAGCCGGTCTGGTCATTGTGAAAGATAATCCGATTGATGATACCACGGACCGTCGCCTCTGACGCCGGCGGTCCGCTGTCCTCATTTGGTGACGACCACAGAGGCGTTTGTTGCATAATAGATAGCTTACGAACTCCACTGGACGCCTGTCAAGCATCACTTGTGACTCGCACACAAGCAGATGTCACCATCGGACTTAGCGGTAGCTCTAACCGGGCAGAAGCATATAGCCGCTTCCAGTAGCGAACCCCACCACTATCCAGATAGCACCGGCCATGGCATCGCCAATAATCAGCCCCAGGAAGAATGGCCGCAACTGCCTATAGAGCTGGTAGCCACCCCAGTGCATAATTGCCACCTTCATAAGCCATCCAATGAATATGGCAAACCAGATACAACTGATCGGATAGCCTGAGCCAATGATGAACCCGATTGGATGCAGAGCAAACCAGGTGGAACGGGACCGCAACGCCATCATAGCCAGGACCAGCACTGCTCCGCCCAAACAGTAGCCCAGATAGCGGACTTGCGGCTCGATGGGATTAGCCGACAGCGCCGCTGCCCACTTGAAGTGCCACTGGGGGG
>JALGTS010000197.1 GCA_029821255.1 Candidatus Zipacnadia bacterium | reverse complement strand
GGGGTCAGTTCCATAACTGATAGGAATTTGACCCACTAACCACTGGGAATGATAGTTAGAGAAGGGCCCGATTGTGACCACTTCGTGGCCAGTGTCAAGCCATTGCCGCTCTACCCCGAAATGACGGGGGGAATCTCTCGGCACCCCACGCGCACCCGCGTCCCATAATCCCTGGGAGGTGGTTAGCTCCGCACTATAAGTGGCGCCACTGGGCGCAGCCTGTAGATCACTATAACTGGCTCCGCTGAAATACAACCCATCGATGCGCTCGTTCGGCACACCATCATCATTTATTGCAGCATCCCAAGTAACGTGTACGCGGAACCAACGTTGGGAGTTAGCCGTGGCGTTCTTAGGCCAGACACCGTCACCCCCATAACCAAGGCTGAGGCTGGCAGCCTGTACGCTGGGAAGACCAACCGCGGTGGTATAAAGGATCGCACAAACCACAGTCAAAACGAGGATAGTATAAGAGTTCTGCCGTGTTAGCATTACTCTCCCTCCTGGAGATGGGGCAGGTCGCTCAAGTTATGCTGCATTTATGCACTGCGCCACTACTATGCCAAGTATGCAACCACTTCATGCTCCGCACAAACATCCTCGTGCGTGAGCACCAGATCTGTCAATCTTTCCCAAGCTACCAACATGCCGCAACTATTTCCCGTTATTGTACAACAACCAGCTACAGAAGTCAACCCACCTCAGGCGGAGGGTATTAGACGCAATAGCCAACTGCCTTCAAGTTCCAGCAGCCGCCGCTTAATCTCCAAGCCTCCTGCGAAGCCCCCAAGGCTACCATCAGCACAAACCACCCGGTGGCACGGCACTAAAATCGGCACTGGATTGGCCGCCAGCGCCTGGCCTGCCGCCCGCGCGGCCCCTTCTTTGCCAGCCCAGCGGGCTAGCTCGGAGTAACTGATTGTCTCGCCGTAGGGAATTCGGGTACAAGCTTTGAGTATCTGGCGCGCAAAGCCCGAGGTAAGTTCCCAATCAACCGGTACAGTAAATTGCCAGCGCCGACCATGTAAATATTCCTGAATCTGCTGCACTGCCTCCGCCGCCAGACGACTGTCCCCCTCCTGCGAACTGCCTAACTGCTTACGGACCTGCTGCTGACTGCGCTGGGGGAGCGCAACTCGGACAATCCCGCGCAAACCGGCCGTCACCCCACACCATCCCCAGTCCGTCACAAAGAGAAGCGAAGTACTCACTACCAAAACAACCGCCGCTGGTACAGAATTACAATACCGATAGCGATTATACCCGCTTTGTCAAGTTTGACAAACCTTCGCGTCTGGGACAATTTCTGTTATACTGAACTATGGTGAGTAACTATGCAGATGCGGCTGCTGGCGCGAATTGATTTTATCCTGTTAGTGGCAGTGTTGCTGCTATGCGCTTACGGCGCACTGATGATATACAGTTGCACCCAGGCGCGACTGGCAATGGCTAATAAGCCACCAACCAGTACGGTGATGCTCCAATTGATCTGGATTAGCCTGGGCCTGGTGGTAATGGGGTTAATTATAACTGTGGACTATAATCGCTTGGCCAGCCTCAGTTGGGTCTTCTATGGACTGGTGCTGGGCCTACTGCTGCTGGTCTTTGCCGTTGGCCAGACTGCTCACGGCAGTGCCCGCTGGCTGGCGATAGGATCAATTACTATCCAACCTGGCGAGTTAAGCAAGCTGGCTATAATCATAATGCTAGGCGCCTATCTGAGCAGCCACAGTTCCGGGCAATTAGAAACATTTCACGTGCTGGCAAGATCACTGGCCTACGTTATAGTGGCAGGTGTACTGATATTCTTGCAGCCAGACCTGGGCACGCTGATAGTGCTAGTCTTCATCTGGTTCTTTGTTACCTTCCTGGCCGGAGCTAAGCTCACACAGCTTGGCGCCATTGCATTTGCTTTCATTATGCTCTTTGCCACTGCTTGGAGCACTGGGATCATTCGGCCTTATCACAAAGAGCGGCTGACCGCCTTTCTGCACCCCGACGAAGACCCCCAGGGGGCTGGCTGGCAGATTTGTCAATCGCTGATCGCCATCGGTTCCGGACACCTCTTAGGCAAGGGCCTCTTTCAGGGCACCCAAAGCCGATTGGCTTTTATTCCCCATCAGGAAAAAGATTTTATTTTCACAGTCGTGGGCGAAGAATGGGGGTTTGTCGGCTGCCTCGCCCTACTGGGGCTTCTGGCTGTACTGATGTGGCGCAGCCTAGCCATATGCTGGGAGGCTAAAGACCTCTTCGGACGGCTGGTGGCTGGGGGCATCGCCGCCATGTTTCTCATCCACATTACTGCCAATGTGGGTATGACGCTGGGGCTGGCACCGGTCAAAGGTATGCCCCTGCCATTCGTCAGCTACGGTGGCAGCAGCATGATTGTCAATTGCTTAGCCGTCGGGATACTCCAGAGCATCCATATGCGCAAGCGAAAGATAGCCTTCTAATCATAAATCTTAAATCTCAGAGAAGAAATGAACAATAAAGACCAGAGTCAACAACTGATCGGCTGGGCGGGGATTACCGTACGGGTCCCTCAGGATTGGGCACTTGCTTCGATATCGGTCGACGAGAAGGAAGGATATCTGCGTATTGATGACCCCGACATGCCCCGACTGGAGATCAAGTGGGTGACTTCGCCGGGCTTCGTCGACCTCGAGCAGACCACGAGCAAGTACCTGCAGATGGTGAAAAAGACCCACAAATCTGACAAGCACCACTTTTCAGTGGACCGCGACATCCGCATCCTCAGCAAACGCCAGATGAAGAAAGACAGCCTGAGTACCTTCTCCTGGCGTACCTCGGAGCAGCAGGCATACGGGGCCGTCTGGGTCTGTAAGCAATGCGAACGGACCGTTATCGCTCAGGTCCTCGGCCGACCCGAGGAGAAAGATCTGCTCCAGACCACCCAACAGGTAATTACCAGTATCGGTGATCACCCAATAGACGGCTGGATAACCTGGGCGGCCTACGGCTTTGTCTGCCAAATCCCCGAAGACTTCACGCTCACCGGCCAGCAGATGTACTCGGGTCTGCTGAAACTCTCTTTTGCTCGGGATGCTGAAATCATTGAAGTGGGCCGCTGGGGGATGGCTAATACCCTCCTACAAAATCAAACGCTCAACCAGTGGCTTCAGCAAGAATTAGGCAATAAGCTGGGCTACTACAAACCCCAATCAGACGAAACTCAGTTCCGGGGGCACGAGGCAGTAGTCTTCGCGGGTACCCGTATGCCGCCCCTGCAGGGCATTAAGCAATTTGCACTTCACCTCCTACATAGGCGCGCAGCGCAGAAGCTGCTCGGGCACGCCTGGTATTGCGAGGTGACTAACAAGATCTTCGTAGTCTACGCACT